>RFSG01000100.1 GCA_009924095.1 Sphingobacteriia bacterium | reverse complement strand
ATCTTTGCAGGCAAGTACCCGATCCACTAATTCGTCGGGCAGATTAATAAAAAATACTTTAGGGATAGATTGTAATTGTTTTTTGGCAGTAAATATTTTCAAACCCGGGATAATCGGAACCTGAATGCCAGCTTCACGTGCTAATTTTACATAATGATGATAATGTTGATTATCATAAAAAAGTTGGGATACGGCATAATGCGCTCCTGCCTCTACTTTATTTTTTAATTGTTGTAGATCGAATTTTAAACTAGGCGCTTCAAAATGTTTTTCCGGGTAACAACTCACGCCAATACAAAAATTAGTATGGGCAGCGTCCATAAGATTCTCATCTAAATACACACCCTGGTTCATATGTGATACCTGTTTTACTAAATCTAGCGCATAGGTATTAACTGTTTTACCTTCGGGTTGTGGTCTTTGATAAATATTATCGCCTTTAATACATAATAAATTTTCAACTCCAAGATAATTCAGTTCGATTAATGCATCTTCAGTTTCTTCTTTAGAAAATCCTGCACACAGAATATGAGGTACTGGGTCAATATTATATTTATATTTTATGGCAGCGCAAAGTCCAAAAGTTCCTGGGCTTTTCCTTTTAACTCGTTTTTTAAAGGTGCCATCTGGCATTTCTTCCCATATTACTTCTGCTGCATGACTGGTTACATCTATAAACGGAGGATGATGGGGTAGGATAGATTCAATGGCCTGATAAATTTGATTTACGTTTCCTCCTCTTTTTGGGGGGATAATTTCCACACTTATGAGAGGATTGGCTGCTTGGGCAAGATGTTCGGTTACTTTCATCGCTTCAAAATTATCAAATTTATTACCCCAACTGTAAAGACATATAAACTAGAAATGGTTTATTCCTTCATATTCAGGTAAAATTCCTTGCTTACTTTTGCATTCAAACCACCTGATGAACGAACATTTTCCTTTTTTAGCCCTTGCGTTTACTACTTTCCTTACGATTATTAATCCGTTAAGTGTAATGCCCATGTTTTTAACCATGACTGAGGGATTAGATCCGTCAGAGCGAAAGCGGGTGGCCTGGAAGGCTGTACTTACAGCTTTTCTGACTATGGTGTTTTTTGCCTTTACGGGTAATTTTATCTTTGATTTTTTTCAAATCACCGCCAATGGTTTTAGGGTTGCTGGGGGAATAATATTTTTTATTATTGGCTATGATATGCTTCAAGCACGATACGTAAGAATACGTGTGAAGAAAAAGGAAATAAGAAGTTATGTAACGGATGTATCGGTTACCCCTTTAGGTATTCCGATGATTTGTGGTCCTGGTGCGATAACCAATTCTATTTTGTTAATGCAACAGGCAAAAGGATCTGTGGAGACCATCATCTTAATTTCGATGATGGCTTTTATCGCCTTACTTACCTTTGTTGTTTTATTAGGATCTCAGCGACTCTCGAAATTTTTAGGAGAAACTGGCAACAAGGTAATGATGCGAATTATGGGATTAATTGTGATGGTAATTGCGATTGAATTTTTCTTTAGTGGATTAAAGCCCATTGTAATTGAAATAATCCGTCAAGGGGTTCAGCCTTAAGAAACACTTGAAAAAAAACGTGTAGGTAATTGTATCTGTCTGATAAACAGAGAAGCGCCTATGTGGCGCCTCCCGTACAGCTATGAATAATACTCATTCAAATTTATAAATATTTTTATTATCTAATACCGATAGAATAAAATATTCCTTTTTCTGGAATTATAGATTCGTTTATTAACAGGGTTGTGAAAATGGAACATTACCTCACTTATTATATAAATTCGGGTATCGGGGTGAATATGCCTTCTGAAAAAAAAGTCAGAGATGAGGTTTGGCGTAATTATAGCCACACTCACTCTGACCTTGGTGCCCAGGACTGGATTCGAACCAGCATGCCTTTAACAGCGCCACCCCCTCAAGATGGTATGTCTACCAATTTCACCACCTGGGCATATTTTTACAAAAATAAACACCCTCAGGGTAAGTTCAAAACTTAAGCGGGTTAATATTAGGATATTAAAAACAAAGCCTTCTGCTAAAGGAAGGCTTTTAATTTCGTTTTGTGATCTCGATGGGATTCGAACCCATGACCCTTTGATTAAAAGTCAAATGCTCTACCAGCTGAGCTACGAGATCTTTTCTAAAAACTTGCGTTTTGAGAATTGGAATACAAAAGTAGCCTTTCGAAACAAATCCTACAACAACTGTTTCTTAATTTAGGAAATAAATGATATAAAGGTTTATTAATCAGTTATATTAATCTCTGAACCCCCGGGTTCCTGTTCTTTTTGTTTTACATATTGGTCTTTCGTGTCCACTGCAATAATACGGCTTCTACTTCCTTCATAGGCAGGATCAAAAAAGTAACGATAGGTATGATGAATTTTACCGAGTTTACTACCTGTGGCCTCATGAAGATTTCGCATTTTGGGATTAAAATCTCCTACCCAACTAAGTTCAATCTCCTTAAAGCCCATAGCACGGGCATGTGGCATGGGAACCATTATCAATCCGGATTCTAAGCCATATTTTTGATATTTAGGTTTTACACCCATTATGGTAACCCGTCCACGGGTTAGTATGCCCCTTTTACGATACCATTCAAATTTGTTTCTTCTTCTCCATCCTAATAGTAACTTTTGATACCATCCGAATTTTCCTTTCAAAGGCTTAATAATTTGGTTAACATCCGGAAGGCAAATCATAAAGCCTGCCGGGTCATTGTCTACATACGCAAAACAGATTAGTTCTCCTATCATAATGTCTTTAAGTTCCTGCACCAAAGCTTTTACCTGAGTTTCGGTCATAGGAGAAAAGTTCTCATGAAATTGCCAAGCATCATTATAGATGTTTAGGAAGTCCATTCCAAATTCATATAACTTATCTGGCGTAACCAATTCAATCCGGATACCGGGTTTACGAATAACCCATTCCGTAATTTTCTGAAACCTTTCCGGTAATGGATTTGATATATCTAAGTGATTAGATATTTGTTCATAAAACATTTTAAATCCATACGCTTCGAAAAAGGTTTTATAATAAGGAAAATTATAAGGCATTCCATACGCAGGATGGGTATAGCCATGGACTAACAAGCCCCAATATCTATCGTTTTCTCCGAAGTTAATGGGGCCATCCATTGCCTGCATGCCTTTTTTGGACAACCATTCTTTAGCCGTGTTAAATAAAATGAAGGCAGCCTCAATATCCTCTATACATTCAAAAAAGCCCATGCCACCAGTAGGTACTTCATAATTACGTGCCTTCTTCTCATTGATAAATGCAGCAACTCTTCCTACATATTTTCCGCCTTCTTGCTGTAGTATCCAACGAACAGCTGTTCCATGTTTGAAGAAAGGATTTTTTTGGGGTGTGAAGATTCCTTCAATCTCAAAATCTAAAGGACAAACCCAATGTTCATCATTCACATAAAGTTGTTTGGGGATGTCTAAAAAAATTCGCTGTTGTTCTGGGGTTTCAACTTCTATGATTTTATATTTCATGATTTGTATTTCCTTAGGGAACTAAAACTAACGAACGGCTTATTCGGTTTCCTCCGTTTAGGGTTATTAGTAGGGTGTAATACCCAGGGGTTAAGCCTGACAAGGACAGGGAACATAATGCCTCTTGATGGGTCTCCTTCCATTGATTTGGAGTTATATCTTTTCCCTGGGTATCTGTTAATCTGATATTGTCAATACCAGTAGAAGATTTAAGGGATAGAGGTCCCTGAATAGATTGCGGAATTGGATATACGGTAAGATCAAATTTGTCAGCACTTAAATCTACGGAAGTCGCCTGACTTGCCACAAATGACCGACTATTACTATTATCGGAAGGGTCTACACAAGGGAAATATGGAGAAACAGCAATAACTTTCCAATAGTAAGTTTTTCCTTGAGTGAGTTGAACCTGGGGAACGATTATAGTATCATTAACCAGGTTTTTATAAAAGGCCAGACCAAAATTTGGCACTTCAGATAGTAAAAAGAGGTACTGTTGAATTCCGGATTGGGGTTGCCATTTAAACTCAGTATAATCAATAGCGAGGGAACCTCCTTGCAGAGGACTTGATAAGGTAACGGGTTGGGAAGGTAAATAGGTAGGAGCGCCGGGCTGATTTAAATAAGGTCTGTCCGTTATCCTAGAATAATACATAGCATTCATTTGTTCCTGACTAAACCGATTGCCACAAGGTTCAACCGAATATGACATAAAAAAAGAACCATCGGGTTGATATGCATCTCCATTGGGGTCGGTAGTGGTTCCGGTGTAGGGGCAATTCCACCGGAAGTCTAAGAAATCCGCTGGGGTATCACAAAAATAATCTCCGCTTGTACCGCAATTTGAACCGTTCACGTATTCCGGGGTGGAGGAGTTCCATCCTTCAAAGGTATGTGGCAACGAAAGGTAATGCCCTACTTCATGTGGAAACGTACTATTGCCAGGATCAGCACAACTTTTTGCCAGTACAATTCCCCCTTTACCATTGCTCGGTCCGCTTCCGGGGTAATAGGCATATCCACAATTTCCTGCCGGATCCTGCACAATATAGACATTCATAACATTAGGTACATTATGAACATCCATCATTTCATATCCATCATTCCAATCATGATGAAAGTATCGGGTTAGAGGGATATAATGAATAGTATCTGCTATATAGTATTGAAGAAATACTGGCAAAAAATGCCGATTCAATTCGCACAAGAGTTGAAGGGTTTTATCCACCGATTGATATCCTTGCCCTTCATCGGTTCCAACCACATGAAACACTACAGGAATGAAAATCATCGAGTCAATGGCTTGCGATTTACGAGCGGAATTTCGGATTCCATGTGGCAATTTTTGATACCAGGAATAAGTTTCCGGATTCATTACTGTTCCACAGGGAGATAAATCCCGGGAGGTATTCACTTGTCCGAATACCAGGTTTATCCCACTTATTACAAATAGGCACCAGCATCCTGCAAGTAGTATTAATGTTTTCATATTAAAAATTAGGTGTTAAGACAAAGTTAATTAAAAAGGATAACGAGGGTTGATAACATAATGTCCGGAACATGGGGCAGGGAATTTTTGTATTATTGCACACCGTAAACTGCATGGCAAAAAATTTAGTTATCGTCGAATCCCCGGCGAAAGCCAAGACTATTGAAGGATATTTAGGCAAGGATTTCCTGGTGAAGGCTAGTTATGGACATATTCGTGACTTACCCAAAGGAAATGATGCCATTGATATTGCCAATGGTTTTAAACCTCGATATGAAGTATCTGAGGATAAGGACAAAGTTGTTAATGAGCTCCGTAAACTGGTAGAAAAAGCAGAAACGGTATGGCTCGCTACGGACGAAGACCGGGAAGGGGAGGCTATATCCTGGCATTTGGCTGAAGTGCTTCAGTTGGATCCTGAAAAAACCCGCAGGATTGTTTTTCATGAAATTACCCGGAAAGCAATCACTGAGGCAGTCGCGAATCCTAGAGGAATTGATTATCATTTGGTGGATGCTCAACAGGCAAGAAGAATATTAGATCGCCTTGTAGGATTTGAACTATCCCCTGTCTTATGGACCAAAGTCAAAACAGGGCTATCTGCCGGAAGAGTGCAATCTGTAGCGGTACGATTAATTTCTGAAAGAGAAAGAGAAATAGACCGTTTTACTAGTGCTTCTTTTGTTAAAGTTAGTGGCGATTTTTTAGCCGCTGGTAAAAAGCTTAAGGCAGAATTAACAGAGAAGCTTAAAGATATTCAGCTTGCTGAAGCCTTTTTGAATGAATGTAAAGGAGCTACCTATTCCGTTGCCTCTTTGGAGGTTAAGCCAGGTAAAAAATCTCCCTCCCCACCTTTTATCACCTCAACATTACAACAGGAAGCCAGTCGGAAACATGGATTTTCAGTTTCTCAGACCATGGTGTTGGCGCAAAAACTTTATGAGTCGGGAAAAATTACCTATATGCGTACCGATTCAGTAAATTTATCTGATGCTGCCTTGGAAATGGCGAAGGAAACCATCGTTTCTCAATATGGATCAGAATTTTATCAACATAGAAAATTTAAAACCAAATCCTCAAACGCCCAGGAAGCCCATGAAGCCATACGACCCACCGATTTCAATGAAACGAAAGTGTCTGAGGATAGCCGGGAACAAAAACTGTATGAATTGATTTGGAAGCGTACCATCGCATCCCAAATGGCAGATGCGGAAATTGAAAAAACAATCGTTGGAATAAATATTTCTACTTCTAATCGTCAGTTAACAGCCACTGGAGAAGTATTAAAGTTTGAAGGGTTTTTAAAAGTTTACCTAGAATCCAGAGATGAAGAGGAAGAAGATGATGATACCGGAGTTTTACCTCCGGTAACCCTTGGGCAAGTATTGACCCTAAAAGAGTTGGTAGCTACTGAACGGTTTTCTCGTCCCCCATCCCGATTTACAGAAGCAAGTTTAGTTAAAAAATTAGAAGAATTGGGAATTGGACGTCCTTCTACTTATGCCCCCACTATTTCTACCATCATGAAAAGAGAATATGTGGTGAAAGAAGATCGGGAAGGAAAAGTGAGACCTTATCAGGTAGTAACCTTACAAGCGGATAAGATATCTCAGGCAACCAAAACAGAAATAACCGGAGCTGAAAAAGCCAAGTTATTTCCTACTGATATGGGAATGTTGGTGACCGACTTTTTAGTGTTGTACTTTCCCGATATCGTAGATTATTCTTTCACGGCACAGGTCGAGAATGAATTCGATGAGATTGCCCAGGGAAAGATTAGCTGGAATCAAATGATCAGCACTTTTTACGGACCCTTCCATTTAAAGGTGAAGGAAACCAAAGAAAAAGCAGAACGAGTTCAGGGAGAAAGAATATTAGGGGTTGATCCGGTTTCTGGCTTTCAGGTAAGTGTTCGGTTAGGTAGATACGGCCCTTTAGTACAAATGGAAGGGAAAGACGGGAAACCCATGTTTGCCAATCTACGCCAGGGGCAAAGACTAGAAACAATTGCTTTAGAAGAGGCAATGGAGTTGTTTAGATTACCCAGAGAGCTCGGGGAATTTGAAGACAAAGTAGTTAAGGCAAACATAGGAAGATTTGGTCCTTATGTTCAACATAATAGTAAATTTTACACCATCCCTAAAACCGGAGATCCTTATACTATTACTCTTCCTGAGGCGATTGAGTTGATAGAAGCCAAACGCATTTCAGATGCAGCAAAAGTGATTGCTGAATTTGATAACGGAAATATCCGTGTGTTGAATGGCCGTTGGGGTCCTTATCTGGCGATTAGCGGAGAAAATGTAAAAATCCCCAAAGGAGTAGAAGCTTCAAGTTTAACGGAAGCGGATTGTACTGAGCTCTATCAACAACATATGGCTAAAGTCGCTACCGAAGGACCTAAGAAAAAAGCATCCTTCCGGGGGAAGAAAAAATAGCAATACAAGGTTTTATTACTTTTGTAAATTGTTTCCTGAATA
Source organism: Sphingobacteriia bacterium (assembly GCA_009924095.1). Taxonomy (GTDB): domain Bacteria; phylum Bacteroidota; class Bacteroidia; order J057; family RFSG01; genus RFSG01. The sequence continues at coordinate 1,786 of RFSG01000100.1, read as the reverse complement.
ATAATCACAAATTATGTCAATCCAGCAAATTGAATCTTACTTAGGCGACAAGTCAGCCTATTATTTACAACATGAGTGCAAGACCCTTGCAAAAGAGACTTTACATCTTCCTGGAGGCGATTTTGTAGATCGAATTTTTAAAGAAGGCAATCGCAGTAATCAAGTGTTAAGAAGTCTGCAAACCCTTTATGGACATGGAAACTTAGGGAATACAGGGTATTTATCCATATTGCCAGTAGATCAAGGCATTGAACATTCTGCCGGGGCATCCTTTGCTCCCAATCCAGCTTATTTTGATCCTGAAAATATCGTACGTCTGGCAATTGATTCTGGATGTAATGCGGTTGCTTCCACTTTTGGTGTGTTAGCTTCGATATCTCGCAAGTATGCCCATAAGATTCCGTTTATTGTTAAAATTAACCACAATGAAATTTTATCTTATCCCAATAAATACGACCAAATCATGTATGGTTCGGTTGAGGATGCCTGGAATATGGGTGCAGTTGCGGTTGGAGCCACCATCTATTTTGGATCTGAAGAATCTGGTCGTCAAATTGTTGAAGTGGCTGAGGCCTTTGAAAGAGCACATGAATTAGGAATGGCAACCATCCTATGGTGTTATCTGCGGAATGGTGCTTTTAATGTTAAAGGGGATAAAGATTATCATGTGGCTGCAGATCTTACGGGACAAGCCAATCATTTAGGGGTTACTATCCAAGCCGATATTATTAAACAAAAATTACCTGAAAATAATGGAGGTTATAATGCCTTGAGTTTTGGTAAAACCCATGCGAAAGTATATAGTGAATTAACTTCTGATCACCCGATTGATTTAACTCGATATCAAGTTGCAAACTGTTATATGGGTCGTGCAGGGCTAATTAATTCAGGAGGTGCTTCCTCTGGGGTTTCAGATTTATCCGAAGCAGTAACTACAGCGGTTATTAATAAGCGTGCAGGTGGATCGGGTTTAATATTGGGAAGAAAAGCATTTCAAAAGCCTTTAGCACAAGGAGTAGAATTAATCCATGCTGTACAATCTGTTTATTTAACTCCACAAGTTACCATCGCCTAGATATATGTCCTGGTTTAAACGTGTAAAGGAAGGCATTGTCACTCGTACTGAGGAGAAAAAGGAAGCTCCCGATGGGCTGATTATTAAATGCCCTGCTTGTAAAAAAATGTCTCCTTCAAAGGCTATCCAGGAAAATTTCCATGTGTGCACCTTTTGTAATTATCATTATCAAATTGGTAGTAAAGAATATTTTTCGATTTTATTTGATGACGGGAAATTTGAAGAGTTAGCTGCAGATATGAACTCTGCCGATCCTTTGCACTTTGTAGATACAAAAGCATATCCTGATAGATTGAAAGCTACCCAAAGTACCACAGGATTAAACGATGCTATTCGCACAGCCTGGGGGACTTTAGAGGGGGAACATCTGGTAGTAGCCTGTATGGATTTTCAATTTATTGGGGGTTCGATGGGATCGGTGATGGGAGAAAAGATAGCTCATGCAATCGATTTTTGTTTAACCCATCATTACCCCTTATTGATTATTTCCAAAAGTGGAGGCGCTAGAATGATGGAGGGAGCATTAAGTTTAATGCAGATGGCAAAGACGAGTGCTAAGTTGGCTTTACTGAGTCAGGCAAAAATTCCGTATTTCTCTTTAATGACAGATCCTACAACTGGAGGCGTAACAGCTAGTTTTGCCATGCTGGGAGATTTTAATATTGCAGAACCAGATGCTTTGATTGGGTTCGCCGGCCCCAGAGTAATTAA
>RFSG01000099.1 GCA_009924095.1 Sphingobacteriia bacterium | reverse complement strand
TTCGGAACGGTCCAAGCGTATTGACCCAAAATTGCGGGTTCCGATCCGGAAATGAGCACCCAGCTACTGCCTTGATTGGTACTATATTCTAAAGATACGTTTACCACATTCGTACTTGACCACGTAATCGTTGTCTGGATGCCAGGATATAACCTCTCTCCTCCATTCGGCGTTAATACCGTTAAGCTATTGGGTGTATTTACATTCTGGCTGTGACCATCATAGGAGCCTCCATAGTATTTATCGGCGATTGGGGTAAAGATAGAAAAGGCCGAATCACTAACATCATTATACAATATAGGATTGGTAACATCAGAAATTCTAATTCTACCCAAACTAGTATTTACACTAGGAACAGTCCATAGATAAGTTTCCAGATTTGCTGGGGAACCTGTAACTACTGAATTCCAAGAACTACCGTTATTAGAGGAGAATTCTATATTAACGCTTAGTAAATTATTAGAAAGCCAGTTTATTGAATAAATAGCACCATCCCCTAATGACTCTCTAATATTCGGGTTTACAACCGTAAGTGCAGTAGAAAGGTTAATTCCAAATCCATGGCCGTCGAACGAGCCTCCTGCGTATTTTGATTGAGCTTCTTGTCCTATAGCAAATACAGCATTGGAGGTATCCCGAATAACCCCGGTTGTATTATCGGTAATTCTTACCCAAGCAAGTTGAGTGGGAGTATTCGGAACTGTCCAAGCATATACACCAAGTGGGGCGGGTTCGGAAGTAGATATTGAAACCCAAGAACTTCCTTGATTAGTGGAATATTCCAATGAAACCGTTGAAACATTTGTACTTGTCCAGGTGATATTGGTAACTGTTCCTGGATATACAACCTCCCCACCATTAGGTTGAACTAAAGTAACAGCAGGAACTTGGTTAATGTTAAATGCATTTCCGTCAAAACCTCCTCCAAAATATTTATCAGCGACAGGAGTAAAAATTGAGAAAGTTGTATCACTAACATCAATATAGGTCAGTGGATTAACAACATCAGTAATTCGCACCCTACCCATGGATGTGCTTACACTTGGGATAGTCCACAAATAAGACCCAGCACTCGCAGGAGTATTGGTAACAATGGATGACCAAGTTGAACCATTGTTTGAAGTAAACTCAAGGTTAATGTTTACTAAATTATTAGCAGACCAGGTGATAGAGTATAAACCACCATCCGCCAAGTTTTCCCCTCCATTCGGAGTGGTTAATACCAATGCATTGGCAGCATTGAAGGAAAGTGCATGACCATCCCCTGAGCCTCCAACATACTTAGCTATTGCTTCTTGGGCTATCGTAAATACAGCATTTGAAGTATCGGCAACCAAACTATTATTTGCATCGGAAACTCTTACCCATGCCAAAAGAGAGGCTGTACTAGGTACTGTCCAAGTGTAAGCCCCCAAGGCTGCAGGTTCAGAGGGAGAAATCAATACCCAACTACTTCCCTGATTGGTGCTATATTCTAAGGCAACTGAAGTAACATTGGTGTTATTCCATGTAATGTTGTAGAAGGAAGAAGGATACAATACCTCGTTACCATTTGGAGTTAGCAAGGTAAGGGAAGGAACTATTGTATTCTTTACGGAATGTCCGTCATACGATCCTCCGTAATATTTATCCGCTAAAGGACTAAAGATTGAGAACACCCCGTTGCTTGCATCTAAATAAGTTATAGGATCTACCACATCTGAAATTCGAATTAAACCCAACGTTGTATTAACACTTGGGACAGTCCACATGTAAGTTCCTAAACTCGCAACTAGATTTGTTGCAATAGATGACCAGGAAGAGCCATTATTTGAGCTAAACTCCAGATTCACATTCAGCAAATTATTTGCACTCCAATTGATGGCAATCTGAGAACCATCGGCTAAAACCTCTCCTCCATTAGGAGAAATTAAGGTTAAAGCATTGGAATTATTAATACCCACTACCTGACCATCAAATCCTCCACCCGCAAATTTTCCAGTAGTTTCTACTGGGATTCTCCAAACCAAGTTTGAAGTATCTCGAACGATGTTGTTGGATGCATCTGTAATTCTCAATAAGGCAGTTTGGGAATAAGTTGAAGGGACAGTCCAAACATATTGACCTAACGGTGCAGGTTCACTTGTAGATATGGAATTCCAACTACTCCCTGCATTGGTACTGTATTCTAGAACTACGTTAGCAACATTTGAACTTGTCCAGGTCAAAGTATAATTCAACCCAGGATACAATATTTCCCCTCCATTGGGTTGAACTACAGTTATAGATGGTAATACTGAATTATTAACGGAATGTCCATCAAACGATCCTCCGAAATATTTATCCGCAATAGGAGATAAAATTGTAAAGGTTGAATCAGATACATCCACATACGTAAGCGGATTAGACTGGTCTAAAATTCTCAATCTTCCCAAGGAAGTAGAAACACTTGGAACCGTCCAAACATATTGTTCAGCATTGGCAGCAAGTCCTGCGGTAATGGTCGTCCAAGAACTTCCGTTATTAGAGGAGAAGTCCAATTGAAGTGTCAATAAATTATTCGACAACCAAGTAACCTGATATTGAGATCCATCCGCAAGGAACTGACTAACATTCGGGGTAAGTAATTGTAAGGCGGTTGAAACAGGAATATCCATTGTATGCCCATCCATAGCACCACCCGCAAATTTGGTTTGAACCTCTTGAGGAATTACAAAAGTTAAATTTGAAGTATCCGCGAGTGTAAGGTTTTGGGCATCTGAAATTCTAACCCATGCTTGTTGTGAAGCAGTGGCTGGAATTGTCCATGCATATTGTCCTGCCCCTGCTGCCTCTGAAGGAGAAATAGTAATCCACGAACTGCCCGTATTGGTGCTATATTCCAAGAAAACGTTCGCAACATTCACACTAGTCCAGGTAATATTTTGTTGAGATCCAGGATACCAAATTTCATTTCCGTTTGGCGTAGTAAGTACTAATGATGAAGACTGATTTTGAGATACAGCATTACCATCATAACTACCCCCAAAATATTTACCAGCAATGGGAAGTGCAATAGTGAATGGAGCGTCGGTTGTATCTCCATATAAGGTAAGATTTTGAACATCTCTAACTCTGATTAACCCAAGCGTAGTATTTACAGCAGGTACAGTCCATTGCCATTGTTCCAGATTTGCAGCAACTCCACTAGTAATCGAAAGCCAAGAAGAACCATTATCGCTGGAGAAATCTAAACTTACAGTCTGAACGGTATTCGCAGTCCATTGAATATTAATTTGTGTATTGGGCGTTAAATTATTTCCTGCCTGAGGATATACTAAAACAAGGTTTCTATTGGCATTAAAATCCATTTCATCTCCACGACCTGAACCGCCTTGATATTTACTTGCAGTTTCAAAACCTATGGTAAATATGCTATTTGAAGTATCTGCTTGGGTAAGAAAAGCAGCATTCCGAACCATGACCAAAGCCTGAGTAGTAGGAGTTGTAGGAATCCTCCATGCATATACCCCTGCAGGAGCGGGCACTAAAGAATCTATCAACAACCAACTACTACCATTATCAGTTGAGTAATCTAATCTTAGGTCATTGATATTAGTGCTTGTCCAAGTAATGCTTTGAACCGAGTTTTGTGCCCATTGTTCCCCCCCATTAGGAGCTGTTAATGCTAAGGCAGGACTTTGATTAGTACTTACAACCCCACCATCTTTGGGTCCTCCAAAATATTTATCTGCAACTTGTTGTTGAATGGTAAATACCAAGTCAGAAATATCTGCGATAATCGGGTCATTGTTATCATTGATCCGAACCAATGCCTGTGTAGTAGGTGTGGAAGGAATCGTCCAGGTGAAAATGCCCGGAGGACCAGGGGTAGAAGCAATAACCCCTAACCAAGAAGAACCATTATCAGTAGAATATTGAATAGCGACATCTAATACATTTGTGGAATTCCAAGTGATCGCATACGAAGCACCTGGAAATAAACTTTGTCCTCCATTCGGGTTAACTACTGTAAGGGTTCCGGAAGGATATTTTCCAACAGAGTTCCCATCAAAACTACCCCCAAAATTCTTAGAGGCAACATAAGGAGGGATGGTGAAAATTGCATTAGACACATCCTGTAATAATGGATTACTACTATCTGTAATTCTAATCAAACCGGCTATTGAACCTGAATCAGGAACTAACCAAGTATAACTATTTTGGGAAGTTGGGAAATTAGAAACCAGAGTTGACCAAGTAGATCCATTATTTCCCGAAAATTCAATATTGATTAAAGTAACATTCTGTTGACTCCAGGTAATACTTCTTAAGTCTCCAGGATACAACACTTCCCCGCCATTCGGAGAAACTACTGTTAAGGCTCCCCCATTCGATTGATTTACGCTATTCCCGTCATAACTACCGCCATAATTTTTATCAGCGATAGGACCAACTACCTGGAATATTGCATTACTTAAATCTAATCTAGTATTAGGATTAGCTTGATCAGTGATTCGAATTAATCCTGTAGTGGATACTCCGGTAGGAGTCCAATTTACCGATCCAGCATATCCAGATACACCCGTTGCAACAGCCACCCAAGAGGAACCATTATTGCTACTATACTCCACATTTACAAAATCAATTGCATTGGAATTCCAGGTAATCGCTTGGGTACTTCCTTCTGCAATAAGCTCCCCACCATTCGGGTATAGAACTGTTATTGCGGTAGCATTATTAATATTAAAGCTATGTCCATCGTAAACCCCACCAGAATATTTTAAGGTGTCTTGATATGGAATAGTATGTGGTGCTGAACTTAACCCAAAAACCAATGGATTATTACTATCTGCTACCCGCACTCGAATACTGTTGTTGCCTGCGATCGAACCTAACAACCAAGAAAACTGATTTAGACCCGCTGAAACTCCAGCTCCTACTGTAGACCAATTGGATCCATTATCTGTAGAAATTGAAATGTCAACCAGATTAACATTATTGGATGACCATACTGTATTAACCGTTTGGCCTACATACCAGATATCTGTACCTACGGGTGAAGTAACGGTAATAGAAGGCGGTTGATTGAATTGCATAGAATGCCCATCATAACTACCTCCATAATTCTTATCAACAATAGGAACATGAATAAAAAACACTTGGTCAGAAACATCTAACACCGTGTTTTGATTTAACATATCCGAAATCCGCACTCGACCTGCAGTGGTAAGGGTTCCAGGAATCAACCAACTATAAGAGCCTGAATTGGCAGGCACATTCGAAGCAACTAAACTCCAACTACTACCATTGTTGGTACTGTAGTCAATCCTTACATTATCAATTAAATTGGAAGCCCAAGCTACAGTAGCGGTAGTACCTTCTATGTATTGTTCTCCTCCATTTGGACTCACTACGATAATACCATTATTGATATTTCTATCCATAGAGAATCCATCTCCAGTTCCCCCAAAATTTTTGCTTTGTGCATAGAAGGGTATCGTAAATCCAAAATCAGAAACATCATTAACTAAAGGATTATTACGATCACTCACCCGAACCCGAACCGTATTCTGACCGGGCTGTCCCGAAACCTGCCAAGTATAAGAACCTAAAGAAGCAGTGATGGATGTATCAATGGTAGTCCAATTGGATCCATTGTCATTCGAAATTTCAATATTTACGAAGGATAGATTTGTACTTGTCCAGGTGATGGTATTTAATCCCCCTTCATACCAAACTTCAGTTCCTAAAGAAGGCGAAAGTACCGTTACCGATGGGGACTGATTTAAATTAGAAGCATATCCATCGTAAGAACCTCCATAATACTTATCTGCCAAAGAAGTTCCTAAAGTCCATACTGTGATACTGGTATCAAAAACCGTAGAAAGATTTAAAACATCAGATACTTTCACCTTAGCAAAACCAGTGGGAGTATTGGGTACTAACCAAGAATAGAAACCCGTATTCCCTGGCTCACTTGCAGAAATTAATATCCAGGAACTACCATTATTGGTAGAATAATCAAGCCTAACCTGAGCAATACCATTGACAGCCCATTGAATTATTTGAGTGGAAGATTCAGCCCAATATTCCCCACCATCTGGACTGATCAATTGCAACTGATTGGAAGCATTTGTTGCCTGCGCCCATCCATCCTGTCCACCTCCGTAGTTCTTGGTTTGAACATAAAGCGGAATTGTAAAAGCTATGTTATTGGTATCTCTGGTTATTAATGGATTTGCGTTATCGCTAATTCTAACTAAAGCCTGACCTTGAGAATATTGACCGGCCACCTGCCAGGTATATTGCCCTAAAGAAGCAACAATTGCAGTATCAATGGTTGACCAAGAAGAACCATTATTACTGGATATTTCCAAATTAACCGAAGTAACATTTACACTATTCCAAAGAATATTTACTAATCCTCCTTCATACCATACCTCAGAACCCGTATTGGGAGATACCACGGTAATAGATGGACTTTGGCTAATGTTCATGGCATGTCCATCAAATGAACCTCCATAATTTTTATCAGCGATAGAAGTACCTATTGTAAATACAGTTGTGCTTGTATCGAATACAGTACCTGGATTTGCAACATCTGAAACTCTAACTTTTGCAAGGTTGGTAAATGTAAACGGAACAGTCCAGGAATATTGACCCAGTGTAGCTTGTTCAGTAGGAGAGATTTGAATCCAGTTAGATCCATTATTCGTTGTGTATTCCAGTCGAACTGCTGACAACCCATTACTAGCCCATTGAATAAATTGTGTGGATCCCTCCGCCCAGCGTTCACCCCCATCAGGAGATAAAAGTTGCAATGAATTGGCACTATTTATTGCTTGAGCCCATCCATCTTGGTCTCCCCCTAAATTTTTGATTTGGGAATAGAATGGTATGGTAAAGCCAACGTTGCTGGTATCTCGTGTTATTGAAGGATTGTAATAATCACTAATACGGATTAACGCTTGGCCTTGAGAATATTGTCCAGTTGATTGCCAAGTGTACTGACCTAGTGAAGCTATAATTGCTGTATCAATTAAACTCCAGCTACTACCATTATTGCTTGAAATCTCAATGTTCACCTGCGTAACATTAACACTTGACCATTGGATATTTACCAATGAACCTTCGTACCAAACTTCAGTACCTATGTTCGGGGAAACCACAGTAATGGAAGGCGGCTGGCTAATATTTAGGCTATGTCCATCATAGCTTCCACCATAATATTTATCGGCAATTGGAGAAGAGATGATAAATAAGTTTGCACTGGTATCTCTAATTGTATTGAGATTTAATACATCAGAGATTCTAACCAATGCTTGATTCGTTGCTGTAGAAGGTACAGTCCAAGTATATGACCCTAATGTTGCGGGTTCGCTTGCGGATATTAAAGTCCAACTTGATCCACTATTGGTGCTATATTCCAACCGAACATTATTAATGGAATTGCTAACCCATTGAATAAATTGTACAGAACCATTGGCAAAATTTTCCCCTCCATTAGGGCTAATCAACTGCAGGTTATTGGCAGTATTAATACTCATTGCCCAACCATCCTGGTCGCCTCCTGTATTTTTTACTTGGCTATAAAATGGTATCGTAAACCCAACATTATTGGTGTCTCTGGTTATTAAAGGATTATTAGAATCGCTAATCCGAATCAAGGCTTGCCCTTGACTGTATTGATTATTCACCTGCCAGGTGTATTGACCTAAAGAAGCAAAAATAGAAGTATCAATGGTTGTCCAGGAACTACCGTTATTACTAGATACTTCAAGATTTACAAGATTAACATTGATACTAGTCCACTGAATGGTAACTAACCCGCCTTCGTACCATACTTCAGCTCCGGTGTTAGGACTTACAACCGTAATCGAAGGAGGTTGACTGATATTAACACTATGCCCATCATAACTACCTCCGAAATATTTATCTGCGATTGGTGAACCAATCACAAAAACAGCATCACTTGCATCTCGAACAGTCCCTGGATTTAATACATCCACCACGCGTACCCGTGCTTGACCTGTGGGTGTACTAGGAACTAACCAATTATAAAAACCAACGTTTCCAATTTCACTTGCAGATATTAATATCCAATTACTTCCATTATTGGTGGTATATTCTAATCTTACATTATTAATACTATTAACCGACCATTGTATCACTTGAGTAGAACCTTCTGCCCATGTTTCTCCTCCATTCGGACTAACCGTTAGGATGTTGTTAGCAGTATTTAAATCCAGTGAATACCCATCTCCATTGCCCCCAAAGTTTTTATTGGCAGCATAAAAAGGTATACTGAATCCCAAATTACTGGTATCCGAAATTAAGGCATTACTTCTATCGGTTATCCGGATAAAAGTGTACCATTGATTATAATTACCACTAGATATCCAGGTGTATTGGCCAGCACCTGCAGTAACGGAAGTATCTATGGTTGTCCAGGTGCTACCATTGTTAGAAGAGATCTCAATATTAACCAAGGCTACGTTAACACTATTCCATTGAATTGGCACTTGGTCGCCTTCATACCACACTTCAAAACCAGTATTGGGGTTGGTAACCGTAATGGAAGCAGTTGCATTTATCCCTACTGAATGTCCATCATAACTTCCGCCTTGATATTTATTGGCATTGGTGGTACCAATTACAAACACTGCATCACTCCGATCAAATACAGTTCCCTGATTTACTACATCCAATATCCGGATGCGGCCCTGACCTGTTGGTGTTGAGGGCACCACCCAAGTATAACTTCCCAGATTAGCAAACTCACTCGCAGAAATTAACTGCCAAACGCTGCCATTGTTGGTGCTATACTCAATCCGTACATTCGATACATTATTGGCAGCCCATTGTATATTTTGGGTGGAACCCTCCGCCCAATATTCTCCTCCATTCGGACTAATTACTACGATATTATTATTCGCATTAACCCCTTGACTATATCCATCTTCCTGACCCCCTCTATTCTTATCTTGAACATATTGAGGAATGGTAAATGGTGCATTGCTCGTATCCAGGGTGACAATTGGAAAATCTCTATCGCTTACTCTAATTAAAGCTTGTCCTTGGCTATAGTTGCCACTTACTATCCAGGTATATTGCCCAAGCCCCGCGCTAATAGAAGTATCAATAGTTGACCAAGTGCTACCATTATTACTGGAGATTTCTATGTTAACCAAGTTAACGTTATTGTTTGTCCAAGTAATGCTTACCGGATTGCCTTCATACCATACTTCACTTCCTGTATTGGGGGATACTACTGTAATAGTGGACTGCTGCACTGTACCAAAATCAGCTCCATCATAACTTCCTCCATAATACTTATCT
>RFSG01000098.1 GCA_009924095.1 Sphingobacteriia bacterium | reverse complement strand
CGTCAGACCCAATAGCTATCGGGTGTGAAAAAACTACCTTTTACCGAAAAAACCGGATTTTTTGCACCTGGATTTTTGTAATAGCCCCTAACCCTTATCACCTGATTAATAGAGCAAAGAGAAATTATTACTTTAGCTTGAAATGAAAATATCCATTCGCTTTTTTAATGACCAAGAGGTACGGGATGTTTGGGATGATGAACACGCTAAATGGTGGTTTAGCGTGCTGGATATTGTTGGAGTTTTAAATGAAGAACCCGATTATACAAAAGCGCGTAACTATTGGAAATACCTAAAAGCCAAACTAAAAAAAGAAAACCATCAGTTGGTTAGTGCCACTACCCAACTGAAACTGTCGGCTACGGATGGAAAAAAGTACAAAACGGATATGTTGGATAGTGAGGGAATTATTCAGCTATCCGGAAATTTTCCGAATAATAAGGCAACTAAGTTTTTAGATTGGTTTCTGTACAGCGACACCACTATTGATGGGCAAAGTAAGAAGAAAGCATATACATTTTTTGAAAGTAACTTCGTCAATGAATTAGAAATAGGCCATATGAAAAGTTGCAAAGATAAAGGACGCCTGCAACGGGAGAACATGCCTATTACCATATGAAAGGTTGCAGGCGGGGGCGCCTGCAAATGCGGGTAATTTTGCTTCAAGGCAAGCCTACCTTGAATTGTAATTCCCTTCTTTTCTACCAACTACCAACTACCAACTACCAACTACCCGCTACCCGCTACGCAGTACTCAACTACTCACTACCCACTAACCACTAACCACCACTCACTAACCACTAACCACTAACCACTAACCACTTAAAAATGAATATCTATATCTTGTAAAACCATATCCACAAGCATTGACATTTCTTGGCGGTCTTTTCTTGCATAAGATCTTTTAAGCCCTTCTAACACTGCAAGGAGAATTTGAATATGAGAAGCCGGGCGATAAAAAGAAGGAGCATCCGGAACTTTTAGTTTATGAATAAACAACTGAATTCCTTCTTTCGAAACAAAATTTCCTCCTCCGGGAACATCTAAAAAGAAAGGTCGGGTTTCATCAAAACAATATAACACCATATACTCTGGCAGAATCACGCCTGAGAGCGGTAAATCCAATTTTTTGGCAACACATAAATAAAGTAAGGAAAGCGCTTGTGCGTTGCCACTTTTGGTTGCAATTAGTTTATCTGCAAAAAACAAATCGGGATTTTCAGGATCTTGTTTTTCGAGTTTATAGCCTTCAATGGTGAATAAAAAATGATTGATGACTTTTAACTTATCGTGCAGTCGCATGGAGTCTTGAATTTCCAACCATATTTTACTGGCTAGACGACTCACTTCATTTTTAACAATTTTATCGGACGGGGAATCGGGTTTAATTTCTGACAACATCACCCATCCCTCTAACATATCTTCCCCTCCTCCTTTTCTCCATTCTAATAATTGCGCGGAGAGGTTAGTTTGTCGGAGGGAGGCGGCGAGATTTAAGATGCGAAAATGAAGGGAATGATCTCCGATTTCATCGGCAGCAGATTCCAATCGTTCGAGGATATTTTTTCCTTCGGCGAGAAGTTTGTTTTCTGCGATATGCCTTACTTCAGTATCGCTATCGTCTAACAATTTAATAAGTGCCAGAAATTCACTATCCTTCATAAAACTCAGGTTCGTATTACACCCATATTAAATGGTTTGATTTCGGGGTTATGGTCGGCCATTTCAAGGGCTTGAGAGATGATTTTTCGGGTATCGCGAGGGTCAATGATTCCATCCACCCATAAACGGGCAGCGGCATAATAGGGGGATGTTTGTGCCTGATATTTTTCAGTGATTCTTTGTAGCCATTCTGCTTCTGCTTCGGGGGTTATTTTTTCTCCTTTTTTCTCCAAAGCAGCCACTTGAATTTGCAATAATGTTTTGGCTGCTTGTGCTCCGCCCATAACGGCAATTTGAGCACTTGGCCAGGCGAAGATAAGGCGAGGGTCGTAAGCTTTTCCGCACATGGCATAATTCCCTGCTCCGTAAGAATTTCCAATGATAAAAGTAATCTTCGGCACCGTGGTATTTGCCATTACGTTCACCATTTTTGCCCCGTCTTTAATAATTCCGCCTTGTTCACTTTTGCTTCCCACCATAAATCCAGTAACATCTTGGAAAAAAATGATGGGTATTTTCTTTTGATTGCAGTTCATCATAAAATGAGCGGCTTTATCTGCGGAATCCGAATAAATAACTCCGCCAAATTGCATCTCCCCTTTTTTGGTTTTAACCACCATTCTTTGATTTGCCACAATCCCCACTGCCCATCCGTCCACTCTGGCGTAAGCTGTTACGATGGTTTTCCCATATCCTTCTTTATATTCTTCTAAATTTCCATCATCAACGATAACTTTTAGAATTTCTCGAATGTCGTAAGGTTTGTTTCTTTCATCGGGAAGAATTTCCATTAATTTCTTTTCAGAAACCAGGGGCTTTACTGCAGGTATTCTATTAAATCCTGCCTTGGTTGCTGGACCTAATTGCCCCATGAGGTATCGTATTTTTTTCAGACAAGATTCATCATCGGGTAATTGATAATCGGTAACCCCAGATATTTCAGAATGCATACTAGCTCCGCCTAACGTTTCTGCATCTACGTCTTCACCAATGGCTGACTTAACTAAATAAGGTCCTGCTAAGAAAACAGAGCCAGTACCTTCAACGATTAAAGCTTCATCACTCATGATGGGTAGATAAGCACCTCCGGCAACACAAGGACCCATAATGGCTGCAATCTGTGGAATTCCCATGGCTGAGATTACTGCATTATTTCTAAATATTCTTCCAAAATGTTCTTTATCCGGAAAGATCTCATCCTGCATAGGTAAAAACACCCCGGCACTATCCACCAGATAAATCAAGGGTAGATGGTTTTCCATAGCGATTTCCTGAGCCCTTAGATTTTTTTTACCTGTCATCGGAAACCAAGCGCCTGCCTTTACTGTAGCGTCATTGGCCACAATCATACACAAACGATCAGATACTGTTCCGATGCCAATTACTACTCCAGCAGAAGGACATCCCCCTTGTTCGGCATACATCCCCTCAGCGGCTAGGGCACCTATCTCCAGAAAATAAGACTTAGGATCTATTAGCGCCTGAATTCTTTCTCTTGCCGTCATTTTCCCCTTCTCTTTATGCTTTTGAACCGCATTTTTACCTCCCCCCTCTCCTATTCTTTTTAAAGTATCCTGAAGTTTTCTGAGTAGCTCTAAATTAACATCTGCATATTGACTAGCTATTCTTTCTTCAGGACTCATTGTATTGGATGAAACAGGCATTTTAAGATCAGAAAACAAATGGTGCGTAATGAATTAATTTTTCAGTATTCCTAAATAAAAATACTGGAGTACTTTTCACAAAAAACAATTTAAAAAACATTACTGTTAATCGTAAAGAATTATTCCTTAAAACTTTTACTTCCAAATAAATCAAAGCCCATTCCCCATAATATCCCCATGAAAGCAATTATCGAAATAAACCCAAAACAAGCGGCAATAAATAAGCGTTTGTATAATTTATTTTCCTTTAATAAATTTCTTTCTTTAACAGCTTTTAATACCACTTGTTCCAAACGAACAAAAACACTTTCGTTTTTAATCACATAATCAAAAGCACCAAATTTAATGCAGTTTACAGCCACTTCAATTTTATCTTGACCTGACACCATGATTACTTGAAATTCGGGGTTAATTTCTTTTAATTTCTTTAGAATACTTAATCCGTTAGAAGCTTTGGCATCAACCGTATTTAAAAAATAATCCAGAATTATAATATGAGGTTTATGATTTCCTTTATTAATTTCAGCTAAGGCCAATTCTCCAGTACCGAAAGTATGGAGGGTTAAAAACTTTAATGACTTTAATTTATCCTGCATCATTTCTGTTTGCAAAGGATCATCATCAATTATAAATAAAATTAATTTTTCTTGGGCCATGAAATTTAAGGAAAGGTTAAATTAAGTTACAATTAAGGGGTTGAAACAATTACTTTTTTTAATGCTTCCTCACCCTCTTTACATTTTTCGATAAAGTGAGATATGCTCGCCGGAAAGTTTACGGGGTTTAATGAATGGGCTTGGGCTTCGAGGTCTTGCGCCATTTTATTTAATTCAGGCAAGCCCATGTAGGCAAATTGAGATTTAAGGGTATGCAAACTTAGTCGCACAATTTCTAAATCATTTGAATCGATCCCTTGTTGAATCTGGGCAAGTTGACGAGTAAGTTGTACGCTAAAAATCCCAATATACTTTTCCAGTTTTTTTTCATCCCCTCCGGTTAAGGAGTCTAATGTTTTTTTGTCAATTAGGGGAGCATCCATATTCTCTAGAGTAACAAAAATACAGGTACTAAATAGAAAATCAAAGCTGAAAACCGTAGGTTTCCCCAGGAGATTTCAATTGTAATAAATTTTACTTACTCGGTGAATTCAGATTATGTTGAATCAGATTTAATAAATCATTCGGTTCAAAGGGTTTACCTATCACTGCATCCATCCCTGCGGCCAAACAGGCTTCAATTTCGGGTGCCGTAACCCCTGCTGTCATCGCAATGATCAATTGTTTAGAATTTCGCTCTAATTCGAGCGATCGAATCTCACGGGTAGCGGCATACCCATCCATTACGGGCATATTAATATCCATGAGCAAAACGTCCCAATCCTCTTTTTTCCAAGCTTCTACCGCTTCTGCTCCATTTTCTACTATTTTTAAAACAGGGCTTTCTAATAACAATACAAGGGTATCTTCAATCACCATTTGATTAAAAGGATTATCCTCAGCAATTAATACTCTTAAGCCCGAAGGAAGGGAAGGTTTTGATACCTGGGTTTCTTGTATTGGAGTTTCAAGGGTAGAATTTACCTGAAGGGGAAGTTCTACATAAAACAAGGTACCTTTTCCTACAGTTGAGGATAAGCCAATTTCCCCACCTTGTTGTTGAATTAAGGAACGTGAAATGGTTAACCCCAGTCCAGTACCTCCAAACTTTCGGGTGGTATCGGTATTGGCTTGCTGATAAGATTCAAATATTTTGGATTGTTGTTCTTGGGAAATCCCTATCCCGGTGTCTTCCACTTCAAATCTTAACCTGTCGTTTATATTCAAAACCCGAAGGGTAATTCCACCTTGCGTAGTAAATTTAAATGCGTTGCTAACCAAGTTTAGCAATACTTGCCGAAGACGAACGGGATCTCCGATACAACTTTCAGGTAAATTGTCACTCACCTGAATGTCTAAAAAAATATTTTTTTCTTTAACCTTGAGTTGAAACGTATCTGCAATTTCATTTAAGATGGCTGCTGGGGAAAAGGGGATCTTTTCAAATTCCATTTTACCAGCTTCTATTTTAGATAAATCCAAAATATCATTAATAATCACCAATAAATGTTCTCCAGAGTGCAAGATGCCCTTAACGTATTTTTTCTGGACATCTAAAAGTTCTTGATGAACCAGTAATCGAGCCAACCCTAGAATTGCATTCATGGGGGTTCGGATTTCATGGCTCATGTTTGCCAGAAATTGTTCTTTAAATTTTTCGGATTCTTGTGCTCGGTTTTTTGCTTCTGTAGCTTCGGCGGATACTTGTGTTAAATGTTCCGATTGTTGTTGAAGACTTTGATTGGCGTTGCGGAGTTTAGATTGCAAACGATCAGAAACCCTGGTAAGTAACCGAGTTTCGTTTAACAATGACCGATACGCCAGGGTGATTTCTTGTAATGCGGACAGTAATTGTTCAGGAGAGGAAGTTTCGTTTTTCAACAATGTTTCCATTTTTTCTGCTATTTCTTCTTCTAACAAGAAAGCAGAGGGCTCCTTTGGTTTCATAAAACCCTAGACTGTTGTAGGGACCAAATTAAATGGAATTTTTACTAAAGATTTATAATCTTCACCCGCTTCCAACATATCCTCATCTTCCGGATGATAATACCAGATGACGTTGAGTTTACTTTTCGCAGAAAGGGGTTCTATTATCCTCAACATATCCAAAATATATTTGGAAGAAGAAGTATTAAAATATTCCAGGCGAATTTGGAACTCAACTTTTTCAGGTTCACTGGCAACAAACTCAGCCAACCAATCGAGGATGGGGGCATAAAAATCTTCAGAATCTTCAGGAATAGAAGTTCCTTCAATTAACAGATTACCCTGGGTAGGATCTAAGCATACCTTTGGTAAATCTTCGGTGGGTTCTACCACATACATAACTAGGTTGATTTTCACGATATTCTGGAGTATGAGTGGGAATCAAATTTCTGAATGCAAAACAGTTTGTAAATCTTGAACCCGAATCATAAGGGTAATAAAATCATGATTAGGGTCTTGGGAGTCAATTTCATATTGTAGCTTTTCACCGGATTTTCTGACGATATCAATAAGTCCTAATCCTGCGCCTCCTTTATGAGAAAGGGTTACCCCATCCATAACGCTTCGATAGAAGTCTCTTAATTCATCGTATGACATTTGATTAACAGAATCTATTCTTTGTTTAAATTCCGCCATTTTATGTTTGCTGATAAAATTTCCGGTTGAAATGATATAGTGATCATATTCTCTAAATATAACCAGAAGTGCCATATTTTTTTCAGATTCCGGATCGGGTTCTAGGTGTTTGATTAGGTTTTGGACTAATTCCACCAAAATATGATAGACCTTTTTTCTAACTGGAACTGTTGCTCCTGCAAGATTTAAGGACGTTTCGGTGGTCTTCAGAACCATCCGAAGTAAATCAGGAGATATTCTGCCTTTGTAGGCGAGAATTACTTCTTCCCGATTTAGATTCTTGTAAAAATCTTTAAGGTTCATATTTCCTTATTTGAAATTTTAATAATACTACTACTTATCATACACTAAACCCATTAACATATCATCCGTTTGACGGGTATTTCCTTTCCATGCCACAAGTTTCTCTTCCCAAACCAATCCTTGTTCGGCTTCTGGTAATTGAGAAATCTCCATCAGCCACTGCCGAAAACGCTTGGTGGTAACTTTCTGCTTATTTTCCCCACCTTGTTGGTCGGTTATTCCATCGGTGAACATAATAAATTGATCCCTTGTCTTATATTCGACCATTTGGGTATGAAATGACTTTGTTTCGTGGAAAAACCCTCCAATTGAAAATTTATCATTTTTATATTCTAATAAATTACCCTCTCGAACAATCCATAATGGTCTTCCGGCTCCTCCAAAAAATACTTTTTCTTGTTGCCTATCAATTACTGTAATTACTAAATCCATTCCATCTCTTGGATCTTTTAAATTTCCAGTTTGTTTTAATAAAGAAATCACACTTTGATTCATTAAAGTAAGAATAGAAGAAGGATTAAATTGTTGACGTACCTCTACAATTTCATGTAATAAATTAGCTCCAATCAAAGACATAAATGCACCGGGAACTCCATGCCCTGTGCAGTCTACTACTGCAGCTACTTGATATCTTTCATTTTCATGATACCAATAAAAATCTCCACTTACCACATCTCTAGGATTAAAATAAATATGGTTATATCTAAACTTATTATTTAATAATTCAAACGACGGTAAAATAGCAGATTGAATTCGTTTCGCATAGGTAATACTATTCGTAATTTGTCTGTTTTTAATTTCGATTTCCGCTTGGGTAATTTCAATTTGTTCTTTTTGAAATAATATCTCCTTATTTCGTTTTTTAAGTTCTCGATTATTTTTACGATTTATCCTAAACAAATAAAACACTAAAACTAGAAACGCAACCGCTAAGCTTGCAAAAGCAATTACAAAATTTCGAATTACAATTTGCCGGGCAAGTTCAGCATCTCGCAATTCAATTTCTGCTTTTTCTAAATTTAATTGATCTCGGATTTGTTGGTTTTGGAGTTCCAACATCCGAAGTTCTTCTAGTTTTCGAACAATTTCAACCCGTTGGGCAGAAGTATCTTCAGTCAGTTTTCGAATTTCACTGGCACGTGTGGTTGCCTCTAATATTCTTCTTTGAATTTCGGCTTGTTGTTCGCGTAATTGTAAATCTTGAAACGACCGGGTTCTTTTAATGGAATCAATTTCTCTTTGCTGAACCTTTAAATTATCATCCAGCATTTTATTAACCCTTCGAACCTCTTGTTCCATTTGGGAAGGAACTGTTCGAATCACTACTCGTTCTCTAGGTTCTGGACGGTTTTCAGCAACCGGTTGACTTTCGTGTACGTCAATTAATTCTCCGTACCTAAAAGCATTGTCTAATTCAACCACACAGTTATATCCGGTATTTCCAGATAGCTTTAAGGTGGCAATATACATTTGCACTGCCTTTTTGCTTCCCACCACACTAAATCTTTTGAAACCAGTTAAAGAAAAAGCATACCCCGGAGTTAAGGGGTTTTGATCCATCGTACCTACCAAAGAGGATTGCCAATAAATAAACTTAAAGGTTCCATCTGGATTAGTCCCTTTCCCGATTCTAATAGAATCATCAATTCGGTAAGATTTATTATTCCACCGATTCACATAAGACTCCACCGTTGTAGAAAATATCTGCCCTTGAAGGGTAGTTATTCCAACAACCTTCAAAACCATAAAAAGGAAAAGGAGATACTTAAACCAACGAAACATACCCTACTTCTCTTCCGGCAAAATCACTGGCGTTCAACTTACTCTTTAGCCTATTTCTGAGTACAAGTTATCAATAAAGCGTTTATCTATGTACTCTTTTTTCATAAGCCTCCTTAAAATTTTCAATTTTCAATATTTTACTTTTCTTTTCAGATTTTTGATCCCCCCGCAAGGGCAATGTTTCTGGAAAGGATTGTATCAAACTATAATCCCAGTTTTTGGCAAGAAAACCCCCAATTGAATCCACAAATAAAACATCAATAGAATATTTTATGCTATCTAATACTATTTCTTTTTCTGATAAAATTCTTTTCCGGTCTGTTTGGTCTCCGTATAAATCTGTCCAGATTAAATACCAGTTACCCGGAGGGGCAATTAAGCCTTCCTCTTGAATGGAGGCGGTAGTTTGTAGCCAAAGACTATCCTGCGCATCTTTAATTTCAATTACTTGTTGTCCTTTGCTTACTGAAATGGATTTAGTTTCTCCAGGTTGGAGTTCTATTGTATTTTCTCCAATATTAAATTTTAACACTTGGGTGGATGGATTATCAACTTCCACAGATTGTGAACAGGCACCCAAACCGAGTGCAAGTAGAAACAAATAAAATGGGATGAATTTCATTTATTTTGAATAGATTTTAGGTGTTGAATAAATAAGGAAGTGTTCTTTTTCAGATCTGCAGATTGTTGAATGATTTGCTGATTTTCACTGATTAATTTTCTTTTAATTAATTCGTTAGAATTTATCCAATTCTTTAAGATTTGAATTAATTCTTCTGCTGTAAATTTAGAAATAATTGCTCGATTTAATTTTGTTTCAGCATATCCTTGCCAATTCGAACAAATTAAAAATAATCCTGCTTGAGCCCCTTCAGCTACTAGGGAGGAAAATCCATCATACCTAGGTACCGAAATTAAGGCGTCCATAGATTTTAATATATAATTCCATTTTTCAGGTGGATAGGATTTATCCAATATCTTGGCATTTGAGGGTAATAATTTCCTCCAATTTTCAATTTGTTCAGGATTAGATA
>RFSG01000097.1 GCA_009924095.1 Sphingobacteriia bacterium | reverse complement strand
GAGAATAAGTTTGGTTGGATAATTAGGTATGGCAAATAAATTATTAAAACAGATGGTAAACGGTTTGTTGAAATCAGCAGGTGTTGAACTTCGCCGAATTTCCAATTCGAATGAGGGAGACCCAATTTTTGGTACGGCTAGGTATGGAATGACTGAAGAATTACTCCATATGAAAAGGTTAGGCTTTCAGCCTGACTTAATCATTGACGCCGGTGCCGCTAATGGTGATTCCCCATTCCTGTCTGTTTTTCCTTCCTCAAAATTTATCTGGATCGAACCTTGCCAGGAATTTGAAAAAGACCTAATCTCCCTGCAAAAAAGATTTAATGGAGAATATCATATCGCAGTCGCAGGAGCTGATCCTGGCACCGCTTACATCGAAGTGTATGATGGATTCTATGGCTCCACCATCATGAGTAGTGTGGATGGACATCCCACCAGCAAAGAAAAAAGACCCGTTCCTATGAAAAGGATTGATCAACTCGTTTCTGCTGATAACTACACTTCCATTCTACTTAAAGCTGATACACAAGGTAGCGAACTCGAAGTACTCAAAGGAGCAGTTAACTTATTACCCAAAGTGGATCTCATCTTGCTCGAAGTTTGCCTCTTTCATTTTTATGATAATGGTCCGGATTTCTTAGATATCTGCAACTGGTTGAAAACCCATGGATTTATGCCTTATTCGTTCGTTAATTTCAATAACCGCCCATTAGATAAAGCCTTGTTTATGATGGATGTGTTTTTTGTTCAGACGGCTGGGAAATTCAGAAAATCTCACCAATGGGCATCCCCACAACAATATGCCGAATGGGCAACTAAAAAATCTAAATAAGTAACCCTTAATAATATTAAGGCCCTTTTAGAATCGGCACTAATCCTTTGTATACAATATAGGCTACTTCCCTGGATCCACGAGGGGTAAAATGAATGCCATCATCAAAAAAAGCACTGGACTTCTTCATCTTCACCGCTAAATCTATTAAAGGCACCCCGGTTTCTGCAGCCACCGCACGGGCCTGGTCATTGTAATATTCCATAACCCTCCAATGCCCGGCAGCTGAATTTACATCTGTATATTGAACCCGTAGGGATCCTATATCAATACCTGTTACTGGGTCAATGCCAGGCCCCCATAAAGCGGGCTGGGTGCATAATACGGGCTGAATCCCATAAGCCTTACTGGAAGCGATTAGCTTCAACAAACGCTTACGATACGCCATTGCCGCAGGCCTATGAAGCTCAACAATCGAATCCATTTGTTCCTCACTCACTTCAATTCTAGGTAAGGTGTCAATGGATATTGGATATAACCCTAAACTAAACTTTGAGGCCATCATCGCTCTTCTAACATTCAGAATAGTACTCACTACCTCCGATCCTTCAAACACCTTAGTCTTCCAATCAACCTGTTCTTTTTTTAATTGTAAGGAATCCCAACTCCCCAATTCTATCCTACCTAAATCATTACAACCCGTAAGGAAAACCACAAGATTGGGTTTAAATTTCTGCAAATGATCATCTAATAAAATCTGATGACCATACGTTGAATGCCCATTTAACCCAGCATTGTTTACCCAAATATTGGGATCATCCTTTTTTAAAAATGCACTTAAAATATTCGGCCAATCTTGACCATCCGTTAGTTTGGAACATTCCGTCGTACTGCCTCCAATACAAAAAATCTTGTAACGCTTGGTAAAATCAGCCCCGGGATTTTCTCCCCGAAACCCAATAGAATTAATCGTAAAGGTTTGACCATTGGTATAATGATACACCTGATTTGCAGGTAAGATTATCTTATCCCCTTTTAATCTCGCCGGAAATGGATTATAAATCCTTAACACCCCTTCTAACAAAACCAATGACAGCAACAGCCCAATTCCAAGAGCCAATAGATTTTTTAACATGAGAATATAAAGTATAGGAATTCCTTACAAATTATCACCCTGAAAAACGAACCTAACTCACCTTATCTTTATACCTGATTTTTACCCAGGCATACCAAACCAATTTTAGACTAATCTAAAACTAAATCTCAGATCTTTAAAATCTCTTCTTCTTTCTTACCTAATAATTGATCTAATTGGGCAATTATTTGGTCCGTAATTTTTTGAATTTCCCCTTCCCCGGATTTTACCTCATCCTCTGAAACCCCTTCTTTGGTGAGCTTTTTAAGCGACTCTAAATTTTCCCTCCGTGTATTTCGAACGGTTACTTTGGTCTCTTCTGCAATCTCCTTGCACTGCTTTACCAATTGCTTACGACGATCTTCAGTTAACATCGGAATATTAATCCGAATGATTACCCCATCGTTTTGTGGGTTAAAACCCAAGTTTGCCTCAGTAATTGACCGTTCAATAGGACCAATCATGCTCTTTTCAAACGGTTGAATGGTAAGCGTTCTGGGCTCAGGAGCGGATACCGTAGCTACCTGTGAGATGGGCGTAGAACTCCCATAATAATCTACCCGCAAAGAATCTACCATGGCTGGAGAAGCTTTCCCCGCCCGAATCTTATGAAGCTCGGCTTCCATATAAACAACCGATTTCTGCATGTGAGACTTCGTTTGCTCTAATATCAGTTTTATTTGTTCGCTCATGAAATTGTCATTTAAAGGTAACTGCAAAAAAACAGGGATTCCCCCTGATTTCCTAATCTTAAGAAACCAACGTTCCCACGGGTTCCCCTAATATAATTCGTTTTAGATTCCCAGAAGTATTAATGTCAAACACAATGATGGGTAAATTGTTTTCCTGACAAACCGTAAAGGCCGTCATGTCCATCACATTTAAGCGATTTTTTAAAACATCCGCAAACGATACGGATTCAAACTTTATCGCATCCCTGTTTTTCTCCGGATCGGCTGTATAGATTCCATCCACCCGGGTTCCCTTTAACACTACCTCTGCATCTATTTCAACTGCCCGTAAACTCGCAGCCGTATCCGTCGTAAAAAAAGGATTTCCAGTACCCGCTGCAAAAATCACAATTCTCCCTTTCTCTAAGTGTCGAATCGCTCTTCTCCGGATAAAGGGTTCACAAACTTTAGTAATCTCTAAAGCGGATTGTAATCGCGTACTTACGCCGATCCGCTCTAAAGCATCTTGCAGTGCCATACCGTTAATGACCGTGGCCAACATTCCCATGTAATCTCCATGGGCACGATCCATCCCCCCTTTTTCTCCTTGCACGCCCCTGAAAATATTTCCCCCACCAATCACAATGGCCATCTGAACGCCCATCTCAGCAATACCTGAAATTTCTAAAGCATATTCAGAAATTACCTTGGGATCAATCCCAAAAGGTTGATCACCCATTAAGGCTTCTCCACTTAGTTTTAATAATACCCTTTTATATTTCACAGATACAAGTTTTAAAACACCAAAAAAAAAAGAGAACAAATGTTCTCTTTTCTCAATAACAATTAATTAACACCTAACTGAACCCGAATAAAACCCGAGATCGTAAGTTGAGGATTTTGCTCCTTCAAATATTGTTGAATCGTTTTGGAAGAATCTTTTACAAATTCTTGATTTAATAAGGTACTTTCTTTGTAAAACTTGTTCAGTTTCCCAAGGGCAATTTTTTCTAACATCTCCTCCGCTTTTCCTTCTGCACGGGCTTGCTCTTTTCCAATCTCAATTTCTTTTTGAATTAAAGCAGGATCTACCCCATCTTTATCTACGGCAACTGGATTCATTGCCGCAATCTGCATGGCAACATCTTTCCCGATAGCTTCTAAATCACTTCCTTCACCCCCCTGAAATCCTACTAACACCCCTAATCTTGCACCCGGATGGATATACGTGATAACCGTATCGGCTTTTAATATATGATAATGGCTGATTTCGATTTTTTCACCAATCTTCCCAATATAATCAATCAATAAGTCGGAAATAGGTTTGCCAGCCACTGATAATTTAACCAATGCTTCCACATCTGTAGGTAAATGGCTAACGGCAGTTGTTAATATTTGATCCCCTAAATGTAAAAAGTCAGCATTCTTAGCCACGAAATCGGTTTCACAATTTAAGGCAATGATGATTCCCTGATTTCCCAAACTCTTCGCCATAACCGCACCTTCACGGGTTTCACGATCCGCACGGGAAGCAGATACCTTTTGTCCCTTTTTACGCAAAAACTCTATCGCCTTCTCAAAATCTCCCTCAGCTTCGGTCAACGCTTTTTTGCAATCCATCATTCCAGCTCCAGTTTGTTGTCTGAGCTTGTTCACATCTTGTGCGGTAATATTCATGTTTGAAGTAAATAAGGAAATAAAGTTTGCCACAAAAGTAGGAAAAGCATACGTTGTGACAAAACCTGATTTATCTACACAAGACTACCGCTCAATTTCTCCAACCCTTGGTTTTGGTTTTCTCCCCGTTAATCTGAATCTTTATCCTACTTTTCTAGTGCTGAAAATCAATTATCATGGGACAAACCGCTACCGAGCAAAATTATTTGAAGGCCATCTGTAAACTATCAGAACACGACGTTATTGTCAGTACCAGTGATTTGGCTAATGAACTTAAAACCACCCCGGCATCGGTTACGGATATGATTAAAAAACTTTCGGATAAAGGTTGGATTCAACATCAACCTTACAAAGGGGTTAAACTATCAGCCGAAGGAAGAAAAATAGCCATGGGCATCATCCGGAAACACCGACTATGGGAAGTGTTCTTGGTAGAAAAACTAAAATTTAGTTGGGACGAAATTCATGAAATCGCTGAACAATTAGAACATATTGAATCCGATGAATTGATCCGAAAACTAGATGTGTTTTTAGACCGCCCTAAATTTGACCCCCACGGCGATCCCATACCAGATGAAAAAGGAAAAATCCTGCAACGCCCCACTCGTTTATTATCTTCTCTCGCAGCCCTCGAAAAAGGAGAATTGGCTGGAGTGTTGAACCATACCCCTGATTTTCTGCAATACCTCAACAAACAAGGGCTTACCCTCGGATCCCGTATTCAAGTACTCGAAATTTTGCCCTTCGACCAATCTATTCGACTCAAAGTAGATAAAAAACAAATTCAAGTAAGCCCCGCCGTAAGCCATTTTTTATTGGTTATTTAGAGTGGGTAAAAAAATAATTTAGAGTAGTCTAAATTAAAAAATTTATATTACCTTTACGTAATGCGAATATTTTTGCTCTGCTTGGTTTTTTGGGGTTGTATTGCCTGTCAATCAGAACACCTGCAAAACAAATCTTTCAACATTGTTACTACCACTTCTTTTCTGGCGGATGGGATTCGATTATTAGTTGATTCTACCATTCAGGTAAAATCACTCATGGGTCCCGGAATTGATCCCCATTTGTTTAAACCCGGACCTGCAGAACTTGCTCAACTCCGATCCGCCGATTTAGTTATCGCAAATGGCCTTCATCTGGAAGGAAGAATGGAAGAAGTATTAAGAAGCTTTCAACGCGAAAAACCGGTATTGCTCATCGGCGATATTTCCCCCCGGCAATTAATCTTATACGGTCAAGCCAAAACTCCAGACCCCCATATCTGGATGGATCCACTACTTTGGGCAGATGCCTTTTATTGTCTTCCGGATACTCTTGCCCGTTTAACAGGCCTTTCGGATTCTTTGGTCTGGAGAAACTATCGCCAACTTAAAGATAGCCTCACCTCGCTCCATAAATGGACCCAAAGCCAATTAGAAACAGTTCCGGTTCAAAGTAGATGGCTGGTAACCGCGCACGATGCCTTTGGATATTTTGGCAGAGCCTATCATTGGCAAGTAAAAGGCCTACAAGGAATTTCAACTGCTGGAGATATTGGCCTCCAGGAAGTAAATGAATTGATCAATCTTTTGGTCTCTCATCAAATACAGGCTTTGTTCACCGAAAGTGCTGTATCTGCACGTAACCTAGAAGCTGTTCGTGCAGGTGCCGAAAGCCAGGGCTGGAAAGTAGCCTGGGGAAAAAGCTTATATACCGATGCCCCGGGAAATTATAACACGCCTGAAGGTTCTTATTTTGGGATGTTCCGCTATAACGTCATGGCTATTTCCCAGGCCTTAAACACGAAGGCAACGAATCCTTAACATGAATTTGTTTTCTTTTAATTCCATAGATTTTCAATATCGGCAGGTAGTGGCTCTTACCCAGGCTTCCGGGGTCATTCCAACCGGAGGAATTACGGGTATCATTGGCCCGAATGGCTCAGGAAAATCAACCCTGTTGAAAATTCTCTGCGGCTTGTTAAAACCCGCTTCCGGAACAATAGAGACTCAAGTTCTCCCCTCTCAAATGGCATACGTAGCCCAACGCCAAACGGTGGATTGGGATTACCCTGCAACCGTGAAAGAAGTAGTGGAAATGCCCTTAGCAATCCAAACCCCTTGGTATAAACGTAAACCCCAGAGCCAGGTAGAGTCTGTTCATCAGGCATTGGCTTTAACAGGATTAACAGATTTCGCCGATCGCCAAATTCAAGCCCTTTCTGGCGGGCAACAACAAAGAGTTTTTATTGCTAGAGCCCTGGCCTTAAATCTTCCCGTTCTATTACTCGATGAACCCTTCGCCGGTGTGGACGCCCCAACGGAGGCACATTTGTTTCAAGTATTAAAAACCGTTGCAGAACAAGGTAAAACAGTGGTAATGGTGCATCATGATTTGTCTGCCATCCCGCGCTATTTTGACCATCTAATTGTATTGAAAAATACGGTGATAGCAAATGGCCCAACTGCTAAAGTTTGGAATCCAGACTTGTTAGCCCAAGTATTCGGAATTAGCCTGTTCCAAAAGTCAAACGCCCCCGAAGAATTAATTCCATGAACAGTTCTTTAATTGGGGTAGCCATCGGATTAGTATTCATTGCAACCTTAGCTGGAATTTTAAGCGTGCCCTTATTATTACGTCGCCAAGCCCTTAGCGGAGATTTGGTTGCCCATGCTTTATTGCCAGGGTTGGTGGGAGCATTTATGATAACCGGGATTAAAGAAACATCAATCCTATTGATGGGTGCAGTATTCACTGCCTGGATTGCCCTGCGACTGTTAGCTCCTCTTCAAAAACATCCCAGAATAAAATCAGATGGAGCAATGGCAGTATTAATTTCAGGGGCTTATGCCTTGGGCGTTTTTATGTTGTCCTTATTACAAAAAACTGAAAACGCTACGCAGGCCGGATTAGATAGGTATTTATTAGGAAGTGCTGCCGCTTTACAATGGCAGGAAGTGTGGTGGGCAGTAGGGATTTTCTTATTGATCGTAGGGGGAATTCTTCCCAATGTAAGTGCTTTACAATTGTGGTTGTTCGACCCAGATCAGGCAAAAATGAGAGGTATAAATACCCATCGTTTGGAACGTGGATTGGAAATTGGAATATGTTTGGCAGTGATGATGGCAGTTCAATTTGTAGGGATTGTATTGGCCGCCGCTTTGTTAATCGCACCCGCTTTAATTGCCAGACCCTGGGTGAATTCCTTACTGGGTCTTTGGATCGGTGCAGCAGCTATCTCAGCCTTCGCAGCCTTAACCGGTACCTGGATTTCTTTCCAATCTGCAGGTATGCCTACAGGCCCGTGGATTGTCCTTTCCCTCGCTATCTTTTGCACCATTTCTTATGCTTGCTGGTATGCTAAAAGAATTTTTTTTCAAGCAAAATAAAAGATGAACGATAGTCTTTGGATACTAACGGTAGCGATCATCGCATCTATAGCTTGCGCATTAACGGGCTCTACTTTGATCATCCGCAGGCAAGCCTTAACTGCGGATGCTATATCTCACGCAGTGTTACCCGGAATCTTTTTTGCCTATAGCATCAGTGGAGGAAGAAATAGTTTTTGGCTTTTGCCAGGGGCAGCAGCAGCCGGATGGTTCGCCGCTTTTTTAATTCAAGGATTACAATCAAAACTAAAACTACCCTCAGAATCTGCAACCGGCTTAGTCTTTACCGCTATGTTTGCCTTAGGCGTAGTATTGATCAGTTATTACGCACGACAAGTAGATCTGGATGCCGAATGTTTATTATACGGGGAGATGGCCTATATCCCTTTGGAGCAATTTTACCTGGAGGATACTCCTATAGGACCTAAAGCTTTGTGGGTATTAACCCCGGTAGTATTGTTTTGTATCATTACCCTTCTTCCTTTTTATCGGTATTGGAATTTAATAAGTTTTGATAGTATTCAAGCCCGGATGTTAGGCTATTCTCCTGTCTGGGGGCATCAATGGCTGATGGCGCTGGTTTCCTGGGTGTGTGTGGCTGCCTTTCAAGCAGTAGGCGCCATCTTAGTGGTGGCGTTAATGGTGATTCCTGCACAAACTGCTTTATTGTATGCCCGAAATCTTAAGCAGGTATGGATACAGGCAACGTTGTGGGCTTTGGTTTCTGCTATTGGAGGATGGTTGCTGGCTGAACTCCTGGCTGCTGCTTATGCAGCCTCTATCGGTTTGGTTTCTTTAGTAGCCTTGGGTGCTGTGTTCTTATTCACAATGCCCCAAAGGAATACGTAACTTTGCAGGAAATGAAAAATCCTTTTCAACCCGGTGATCAGAAAATATTTATTACTGAGGTGAAATCCCATCAACTCGCAGAATTTGATTCCGGAATGGTACATCCGGTATATTCTACTTTTGCCTTAGGTAAAGATGTGGAATGGGCTTGCCGTTTGTTTGTCTTAGAAATGAGAGAACCAGAACAGGATGAAGAAGGAGTGGGGTCTTTTTTAAGTATTCAACATGAATATCCCGCACCCCTCGGTTCAATCGTTACCATAACCGCTACTTTAAAATCAGTTATCGGTAGAGAAGTAGTCTGTTCGTGGATTGCAGAAGCCAATGGTCATCAAATCGCTTCGGGAGAACAAATCCAAAAGATTATTCGGAAATCCGCTTTCGATGCGTTACTTCATTCCATTATTCCCCAAAAATGAGCAAGGAAAAAGCCCCCAGACCTCAGGAAATTCGGAATCGTAAAGCCGGATATGAATATGAATTTTTAGAGAAATTCGTAGCAGGACTGATGTTGATGGGTACTGAAGTAAAAAGCCTGAGAGCCGGAAAAGCCCAGATTAGTGAGGCATTTTGTGCCTTTACCCATAATGAATTATTCGTGAGAGATATGCATATCAGCGAATATACACAAGGCTCCTGGACCAATCATGAAGTGCGCCGGCACCGGAAATTATTATTAAGTAAACAGGAATTAATTCATATTAAAAAACGAATCTCCGAAAAAGGACTTACCCTGATTCCGTTACGAATTTTTTTTAATGACAGAGGTTTGGCAAAGATAGAAATTGCATTAGCCAAAGGAAAGAAAATACATGACAAACGAGAATCCATTAAAGAAAAAGATGTACAAAGAGAAATGAATAGGCTGAATGCTTAAAATAATTGAATTATGGTAATAATATTATTTTTAAATAGTATAAATATATATTGTTATTACAGGTAATAATATATATATTAAATACTATACTTGTATACATTTTTTAGCCCATACAGGCGACCTTTAACGCAACCGCCCTTGCAGGCGACTGTACTTGCAACCTCTGAACACTCTCGCCTATGCAGGCGTCCCTGAACCCTTTCGCCCTTGCAGGCGTCCTCGCCTGCAAGGATATATACAAAACCCTTCTATACGTTGCAGGCGAGGACGCCTGCAACGGCGGGGAAATATTGCAGGCGAGTACAACTGCAACGGCGGGGAAGCACTAAACCCTTTTGCCTTATGCAGGCGTCCCTGAACCCTTTCGCCCTTGCAGGCGTCCTCGCCTGCAAGGA
>RFSG01000096.1 GCA_009924095.1 Sphingobacteriia bacterium | reverse complement strand
TCCAGCGAAGTGTTCCCATCCCGCAGCGGTTCAGTTTGTTCTTTTCAGGACTCACCACAGGCCTTTATAATTTTTTATTTCCATTTAAGATTCATACCTGGTATCCCTGGCCATTATCCCTGATTAATCCTTGGGCAATAGTGGGGCTATTGGTAATACTTTTGACTGTGGTGGCGGGCATATTTTACCCCGAAAAACTCCATAAAGCTAAGCTTGGATTACTCTTTTTTCTAATCCCTTGGATCCCGGTAAGTCAATTATTGCCAGTTGGAATTGCACTTACTGCTGATCGTTACTTTTATCTCCCCGGTTTTGGGATCTTCTGGGGGTTAGGAATAATCCTGTTACGTATTAAACCAAAACAAGTGGGTTACCTGGTAGGCATGGGTTTGTTATTTTTTTGGGGATACAGAACGCATGAATTGATACCCTCCTGGAAGAACGGAATTTCCTTGTTCAGAAGGATGACATTAGAATCCCCACAAACTGCATTTGCTTGGAATAATTTAGGAGTTGCTTATGCAACAGAAGGTCAATCAAAACTTGCATTATCTTGTTTTGAAAAGGCCAAATGGTTAGATCCTTCTGACAGTGAAACCCTAATTAATTTATGTGGGGTTTGGGTAGGGCTAGGAAATTTAACCAGTGCCTTTCCGCTTGCAGAACAGTTAGTATCTGAACACCCCAATTTATCCGTAAGTTGGAGACTTTATGCGGAAGTAAGTTTGCAACTTGGAAAAGGCAAAACCGCGCTTAACTGTAGTAGAGCAGCGATAAGAATAGATCCACAACAAGCATTGAACTGGGCAATTTATGGAAGTGCTTTACAATATTTAAAACACCATTCTCTTGCAATAATGGCATTAGAAAAAAGTTTACAAATGCAACCCGGGAATATCCCAGTAATACAGCATCTGGCCCTATCCGAGGCTGAAATTGGAAAGTCTAAGTCTGCAATCCAAAGATTAGAATCGCTGCTTCTGAACAATCCCCAAGATGTTACTTTATCTGCAAATTATGCCTGGGTTTTATTCCGGAGTGGGAATATTCAGAAAGCAGCCTCTACAAATAGAAACTTACTAAATCGTTCTAATCCTCCTGCAGTCTTATGGTTTAATCAAGGAATTTATTGGGCAGCAGAAAATAATTTAGATAGTGCTTATTTTGCTTTTGATCAGGCCTTGCTTCAAAATCCAGGAATCTTATTGTTAGAGTCTACGTGCAAAGATTTGGACCTGGTTCCTTTAGAATTACAACAACCCTTGAGAAAAAAAATAGGATTTGACGCATCCTGCCGTAATTAAGTAACTTTAGGCCTCATTAAAACAGATATGAAAAATCCGCATACCCCTGTTTTACCTGTATGGCTTAATTCAACGATATCCCAATGTGTCGCTTTGGGTCTTATTACCCTTGTTGCGTTTGTTCCCTCCCTTTTTAATGGATTCGTTTGGGATGATACGCCTTACATAGTCGAAAATCCATTTCTTCCGGTATTTGATCCTGAAATTTTAAAGGCATTCTGGATGGGGAATTATCATCCCCTCACCTTGTTCACCTACTTTGCTGAATATCAGTTAATCGGTCCGGAACCATTTTTATATCACCTCGATAATTTATTGTTACACGTACTCAATGTGTTTTTGGTGAGAGCAATATTGTTGAGATTAAAAGTTGGGGAGGTATCAGCATTTACCGCCAGTTTGCTTTTTGCTTTGCACCCTATACATGTTGAATCGGTAACCTGGATTTCTGAACGGAAAGATGTGTTATATACCTTGTTCTTTTTATTAGCAGTCTATCAATGGTGCCGTTATCGTTATGAACAAAACAAGGGCGCCTATGGACTTACCCTTTTGTTTTTTTTGCTTTCCTGTTTGTCAAAGGGAATGGCGGTTACTTTACCTGTGGCATTATTAGCATTGGATTTGTTTCATTTCCGCAAGCCTATACCCAAAATCATAGCAGAATATATTCCATTAGGGGTAATTTCGATTGGATTCGGTTTATTGGCGATATGGGCACAACGATCTTCTTCAGCAATGCGAACAGGAGATTATTACAGTTATTTTGACCATTTAATAATGGGCGGATATGGACTTTATTTATACCTCAGCAAACTTATTATTCCCTGGCCCTTATCCGCAGTATATCCCATTCCTTTTAAAATAAAAGATTTGTATTTCCCCACTTCGATCTATGTTTCTGCAATAAGTTTGGTGGTAATGGGGATTGCGTTTTGGAGAGGAAATTCTTTCTTGCGGTTGTTGATTTTATGGTTTTTAGGAACCTTATTTCACGTCTTATTTGCTCCGGTTGGAAGTGCAATCGCCTCTGACCGATATATGTATATTCCCTCAATTGCTTTTTGTTGGGGACTTGCCTGGTTGATTTTGCAAAGAAAGAATCTTTTTATTCCATTATTAGCTGTGTTAACTGTAGGGTATGCCTTTTTAACTTTTGAACGGGCACAAGTTTGGAAGGAAAATTTTACGCTTTTTTCTGATGTAGCCCGTCAATATCCCAACGACTTATTAGCCAACAATAATATCGGACTTTATCACGTGAAGCGGAAAGAATATGATCAGGCAAGGATTGCTTACAGCAGGGTAGTCAATGCCTATCCCTTAGACTATACCGGATATTTTAATATGGGGGTTGCGTATCTTCAAGAGGAAAAAGGCCCCGAAGCAAAGTTCTACTTTGATCAAGTATTGCGATTAAAGCCCGATTATCCCGACCTGCCCGTTCAAATGGGTCTTGCTAGTTTATTGGTAAAAGCCTACGATACAGCTGCAATTAACTTTAGAATAGCTGTTCAGCAATTTCCGGGGTTCAAGGATTACTGGTATAATTTAGGACTGGCGGAAGGTAAACTAGGAAACCTTCAGGCCTCAGATGATGCCTTGAAAAAAGCAGCCGAACTTGATCCTACGGATCCTTTAATATGGGTTCAATTGAGTTCAAATGCGCATAAACGTGGTGATTTAAATGCTGAAAATAACTATGAAGCAAAAGCTATTGAACTAAGCAAAGGAGAAGATCCTGGAATGTTGTTTCGGAATAAGGGCGTGTTATTAGGAGAAATGGGCGATTATGCCGGCGCGCAGGAGCAATTTTTTAAAGCAATAGCAATAGATTCAACAGATGGGGAAGCCTGGTATAACCTGGGGTTTTCGTACGAAAAATCAGGTGACCTCAATGCCGCCATTCCCTGCTATCAACGTTCAGCTAAAAGTGGGTATGGATCTGCTCAGGAATTGCTGAAAAAGAACGGGATGGGTTGGTAGCTTAAGTAGGAATATCAACCCTGTATATCTATCCACACTTGCAAATTTTTTTTGCCAATTATTGCCCTAAAACACTGACGTACAATTTTTTATTTATTCTTCAACAACCTGTGATTATCTTTTGACTTAGGTTGAATCAAACCTTGCGTAAACTTGTATCCGGTTCTTATGCCATAATTGTTCAAGAGCGTCAAATTGAGACAATCTTTAACCGGAATTTGGGGATAATCACGGGCTGTAGTGCTACTGTCGAAAGAGTTTTTCAGCAGTCCGATATTTGCCCAAAGGTATAATGCCAACACTCACAATAGGTGTCCAGGCTTGCTTGCATGGAAAGGATAATCCCTTTCTACAGGATGCTTGTCCCCTTTTGGGTTTTAAAAAGTTGAATTGAAAAGATATGCAATTGAGTACAGAAATATTACTTCAGGAAAACCAGGACAGATTTGTGCTCCTGCCGATTAAATATCCTAAACTCTGGGAGATGTATAAAAAACATGTGGCCAGTTTTTGGACAGCAGAGGAAATAGATCTTTCAGGTGATATCAAACATTGGGAAAACCTAAATGATGGCGAGCGTCATTTTTTATCTCATATACTTGCATTTTTTGCAGCCAGTGATGGAATCGTAAATGAAAATCTCGCAGTTAATTTCATGCGGGAAGTTCAAATCCCAGAAGCCAGATGTTTTTATGGGTTTCAAATCATGATGGAAAACATCCATTCTGAAACCTATGGACAATTGATTGATGTGTATATCAAAAATCCGGTTGAAAAAAACCGTTTGTTTCACGCCATGGAAACAGTTCCTGCCGTTAAAAGAAAAGCAGAATGGGCTTTAAGATGGATTAGTCAGGGAACTTTTGCCCAACGTTTAGTTGCTTTCGCTGCCGTAGAAGGGATCTTTTTTAGCGGTAGTTTTTGTTCTATTTTTTGGATTAAAAAAAGAGGATTGTTACCGGGTTTAACGTTCAGTAACGAACTGATCAGTAGAGATGAAGCCCTACATTGCGAGTTCGCTTGCCTGTTATATGGAATGTTGCAAAATCCTTTGCCCCAAACAGAAGTCATTTCCATCATTCAGGAAGCTGTTGAAATCGAAAAAGAATTTATTTCGGAAGCCTTACCCGTTGATTTAATCGGGATGAATGCAAAACTCATGAAACAATACATTGAGTTTGTAGCAGATCGTTGGCTAAGTGAGTTAGGGGTTGAAAAAATTTACAATACCCTGAATCCATTTGATTTTATGGAAATGATTTCCTTACAAGGGAAAACCAATTTCTTTGAAAAAAGAGTTAGTGAATATCAAAAGGCCGGTGTGTTGGGGGATAGTGCCTCTAATTCTTTCTCATTAAGTGAAGATTTTTAATTGTTAACTATATGTTCGTTCTAAAAAGAAACGGAAAAACTGAATCCGTAAAATTTGATAAGGTAACGGCCAGGATAGAAAAACTATCTTATAGCCTTAGTCCATTGGTGAACGTTTTGGATGTAGCCAAAAAGACAATAGAAGGTATTTATGAAGGGGTGCCCACCACCGAGTTGGATAATCTGGCAGCCGAAACAGCAGCATCTCTTACTACCACCCATCCCGATTATGCGATTCTGGCTTCTCGGATTGCAGTCAGTAATCTTCATAAAAATACCATCAAGAGTTTCTCGGAAACAATGAGATTACTCTATAATTATACAGACGAAACGACTGGTAAACGATTGCCCCTCATTTCAGATGAGGTAATGCAGATTATTGAAACCAACGCAGAATTGTTGGACAGTACCTTGATTTACGATCGGGATTTTGCATTCGACTATTTTGGCTTTAAAACCCTTGAGAAATCTTATTTGTTGAGGATTAACGGAAAAGTTGTGGAAAGACCCCAGCACATGTACATGCGGGTGTCGTTGGGTATTCATAAAGACGATGTGGAAAGTGCTATTCATACCTATCACCTGATGAGTGAGCGGTGGTTTACACACGCTACACCAACTTTATTCAATGCGGGTACCCCTAAACCTCAAATGAGTTCTTGTTTCTTACTCACGATGAAGGATGATAGCATTGAAGGAATTTATGATACCCTTAAACAAACTGCTAAAATCTCACAAAGTGCTGGCGGAATTGGATTGGCAATTCATGATATCCGTGCTACAGGTTCTTATATCGGCGGTACCAATGGAACCAGCAATGGTATTATTCCTATGTTACGCGTATTTAATGATACCGCTAGGTACGTAGATCAAGGCGGCGGAAAAAGAAAAGGAGCGTTTGCTATTTATCTGGAACCCTGGCATGCAGATGTTTTTGAGTTTCTCGACCTGAGAAAAAATCACGGAAAAGAAGAACACCGTGCCAGAGATTTGTTTTATTCTCTTTGGATACCCGACCTTTTTATGGAAAGAGTCGAAAATAATGGGGATTGGTCACTTTTCTGTCCGAACGAAGCTCCTGGCTTAAGTGATTGCTGGGGTAAAGAATTTGAAACCCTGTATACCCAATATGAACAAGAAGGTAGAGCCAGGAAAACAATTAAGGCTCAGGAACTTTGGTTTGCCATCATTACTTCTCAAATCGAAACCGGTACCCCTTATATGTTGTATAAGGATGCAGCTAACCGTAAAAGCAACCAACAAAATCTGGGTACTATTAAAAGTAGTAATCTTTGTACAGAAATTATCGAGTATACCAGCCCTGATGAGGTAGCAGTTTGTAACTTAGCCTCCTTAGCGCTTCCCCGTTTTGTACAAAACGGAAAATTCGACTTCGATAAATTGCTGGAAGTAACCTATCAAGTTACCCGAAATCTGGACAGAATCATTGATCAGAACTATTATCCGGTACCTGAGGCTAAAACTTCCAATTTACGCCACCGCCCGATTGGGATTGGGGTTCAGGGATTAGCCGATGTGTTTATCTTATTACGCCATCCCTTTGAAAGTGAAATGGCGAGGTTACTTAACAGAAGCATTTTTGAAACCATCTATTTTGCTGCCATGACGGCCAGTAAAGATCTTGCAAGAGAAAAAGGTACCTATCCTGGTTCTCCGGTTTCAAAAGGGGAATTCCAGTTTGACTTATGGGGGGTAGAACCTTCTAATCGCTGGGACTGGGATACCTTAAAGGCAGAAGTAAAACAATATGGAGTTAGAAACTCATTGCTCGTGGCTCCGATGCCAACCGCTTCTACTTCTCAAATCTTAGGAAACAATGAATGTTTTGAGCCTTATACCAGTAATATTTACACACGTCGGGTTTTAAGTGGTGAGTTTGTTATTGTAAATAAGCACTTGTTGAAAGATTTGATTCAACTTGGACTATGGTCTCCTGCGATGAAAAATAAAATCATTTCAGCGAATGGATCTATCCAGGGAATTCCTGAAATACCAGAAGAGATTAAAGAGCTATACAAAACAGTTTGGGAGATTAAGCAACGTAGCATAATCGATATGGCTGCAGATCGAGGCGCGTTTATCTGTCAGTCTCAATCTCTGAATTTATTTGTAGATAATCCGAATTCTGCGAAATTAACTTCTATGCATTTTTATGCCTGGAAACAAGGACTGAAAACGGGTATGTATTATTTAAGAACCCAAGCTGCTACACAGGCAGTGCAGTTCACCGTAGAAAAGCAAGCAGATGCTCAGATGGCTCCGGTAATTCCTCCACAAATACAAAATGAGGAGGCAGCTTTAGAAGATGAAAATCTAGATGCTTATACAAACAATTTAAGTTGCAGTATGGAGGAGGGTTGTATTAGTTGTGGTTCTTAATTGGTAAACCGTTTTATAGTATATAGGTTATATTATATACTATAGATAGGATTTTTATACACTAAATATTTTATAAAACTCCAAACTTCCCGGATTGAAGATCAGTATAGGCTTGCAGAATTTCTTGGCGTGAATTCATTACAAAAGGGCCATAGGCAACCATAGGTTCCTGAATAGGTTCACCCCCCAATATTATAACCTGCGCGTCTGTTACTGCCTCCAAGTGAAGATCTTTCCCGGTCTGGGAGAAACGTCCCATATATCCAGAATCTAATCCTTCCATTAATTGCCCAGAGATAACCAACACTAAAGCAGTATATCCTTCCTCCAAAGGAAAGGTTACTATCGCTCCTGCCCTTAATTTTACTTCAGCTAAAACAACAGGGGTAAACGTTTTTGCTGGGCCTGAATAGTCAGCATATTTACCGGCAATTAATTTAACAGTTCCTGAATTTGAAGGAAGTTCAATTACAGGCATTTCTTTTTCTGTTAAAGTTTGATAGCTAGGAGGAGTGTTTTTAAATTTTGCAGGAAGATTAACCCAGAGTTGAATCAAATGTAATATCCCCCCTTGTTTTGAAAATGCAGCCCCATGTTTTTCTTCATGCAGCACACCAGCACCTGCGGTCATCCATTGAACTTCTCCTGCATTTAAGTCACCCTGATTACCAGCAGAATCTCGATGCTGAACCTCCCCTGAAAAAAGCAGGGTAACAGTTTCAAACCCTTTGTGAGGATGCGCTCCTACTCCTCTTGGGACATCTGAAGGTGCGTATTCAAAAGGAGGATGATAATCCAATAAAATAAAGGGACTCACTTCGGTTTGCCAAGGCATTCCGCCGAAACCCATCTCCTACTGTATGCGTGTTTTCGGGTTTAAATTTTTGAACTAATGTTTTGAAAGTGCCCATTAATTAAGGTAACCTGATTTAGTAAACAAATTATTTATTTAATAATTCATACCCTTCTTTGTTGGGATTGGTAAAAATTCCGGCTTTCCAGAATTCTGGATCAATAATCCATTTTCCTTTGCTATTAATATACCCCCACTTACGATCCAATCGAACCGGTATTAAATCATACGTAAAAGGGAAAGTAATTTCATCTACCATGGGGCCGGTTATTCGGTTACCGGCAGTATCTATTAATCCCCATTGTCCATTTTCTTTATAGGCGGCTACTCCTCCACAAAAGTTGGTTACTTCTTTGAATACCCCTGGAATAACTACCTTATCATCACGATTAATGTATCCCCATTTACCTCCTTGTTTCGAATCGAATTTTACCGCTGCCAGGTTTTCAGAGAAATCTTTTACCTCCGTATATTTTCCGGGGATTACAATAGTACCCGTAGTATCCATAAAGCCCCAACGGGTTCCTACACCACTGATTTGTGCTTTACCCAAATTTACCGATGCCAATCCTTCATGAAAATCTCCTAAGCCTCCATAGACCAAAGGGATCTTTTGTTTTCCGGTATGATCTACAAATCCCCAATTTCCTCCCATAAGTCCACCTTTATTTACTCGGGCTAGGCCATAATGAAAATCATAGGCAACCGTATATTGATGTTCTATCACTGTTTTTCCAGATTTATCAATAAATCCCCAAACTCCTTCAATCGTACCTTGATGTAAACAGGTGGCAGCAAGACCTTCATGAAAATCTTCAGCAATCAGAAATTTAGGTTTAATAACATAAATACCACTCGAATCTACATATCCCCATCCTCCTTCAACTGCCATCCCCATACGTGCTGCTGCAATTCCTTCCCGATAATGATGTACAGCACTAAATTGGGCTTCAATAGCTTTTAACCCGGGTTGACGTAAATATCCCCAATAATCTTTTTTACGGTATGGCGCACGACCTTGAAGATATTCTCGTGTTTCCCCATAAATGGGTTGAACCGCCAACTCCCCAAATTCATTAATATACCCCGACGGATTCATGCTTCCACCTAAGGTAAATACAGGTGCTAAAATTTCCCTGGCTTGTTGCGCTTCTACTGAAAAGAAATAGAAAGACATAACCATACATTTCAAGGCAAAGACCAGTATATTCGAGTTAGGATTCATATGGACAAAATTAATAAAAGACACCTAGTAGTGTTTACCGGATCGGGAATTAGTGCGGAAAGTGGAATTCCCACCTACAGAGGACTTAATGGGTTGTGGACCGAATCTGAATTTAGATTTCTGGCCTCTATTGAAGGTTGGAAATCCTCTCCAGAACGAGTTTTGGAGTTTTATAATATTCGCCGACGACAAATAGTTGAGGCAAGCCCAAATGCTGCCCATTTAGCAATTAAAGAAATGGAAAGTTTATTTGAGGTTACAGTTATTACCCAGAATGTAGACGATCTCCATGAAAGAGCAGGTTCCACCTCAGTGCTACATTTGCATGGGGAAATTATGAAGGCTCGTAGTTCAGGAGTGGAAAGTAAAATATATAATTTAAATGGAACGGATTTGAATTGGGGAGATAAAGATGATGAAGGTTATCAGCTTCGTCCACATATTGTTTGGTTTGGAGAATCAGTTTTGGAAATGGAGGAAGCGCTCTCCGTCTTAAAAAAAGCTGATCTGTTATTAATTTGTGGAACTTCCTTGCAGGTTTATCCAGCGGCTGGACTGATTCAAGAAGTTTCTCCTAAGTGCGAGGTCTATTGTGTGGATATGGATCCTCCTCCTATTAAATTATCAGTAACCTATATTCAAAGTTCTGCTACCTTAGGCGTACCTCAATTATTAAGTGAATGGCAATCTTCAGAAAATAATTATGTTAAAAAATAAATCTGTTTATAATAAATTATTTTATAAA
>RFSG01000095.1 GCA_009924095.1 Sphingobacteriia bacterium | reverse complement strand
CGAAATATACTGTGGGAGGAATGAAATTTTGTGCGGATAGATTTATTCCAGCTTCCATTCCTGGAAAATCACTTCATCCACCCTATGAGGGACAAACTTGTTTTGGCGTAAAATGTATTTCCTCGCCAGCTTCCGGAGATACCTTATGGAGTACAGGGCTTCAATTGTTAATCAGTTTTTATCAGGAATACAGTGAAAGAGGGGATCCTAATGTTCCATTTTTCAATTCTTTTTTTTCTCGATTGAGTGGAGATCCTTTGTTGATAGAGGATATTGTGTTGAGGAAAACACCAAATCAGATAATCAATCGTTGGAAACCCTCTATTGGAGAATTTCGAAGAATTCGGAGTAAATATTTGTTGTATCCATAGGGATACCGTTGAAGGAACTTTTATTCCATTTATATAAAAAATATGAGTTTTGGGATTATTTTGAAGTTCGTACTATGTGTAGTAAATGGTCTTGTATATCAATATGTTATTATATTATAAGTAGGGTTAAGGTGGGATTATGTTTAAAAAAAACTTTTGGTTTATTGAATTATACCTATTACGTTTGAGTTGTTAAGTGATAATCTAAAACCCAAATCATTATGAAAAAACTAATTCAAACTCTTGCTCTTGCTGCTGTAGTAGTTGTAAGTGGTGCTTCTTTTACTGCTTGTAAAAAAGGCGAAAATGATCCTGCATTATCTTTAAAAAGCCGTAAAGGTCGTTTAACAGGTGAGTGGAAATTAACCAAAGGTACTTATACTTCTACTTCAGGTAGTAGTACTGCAACAAGAAATTATGATGGAACTTCTTTTACCGAAAGCAGTGGTGGCAGTTCTATTACAGGTACCTTTGCCTGGACATTAACAATTGACAAAGAAGGTACTTATGAGTTCAAACAATCAGAAACTTCTGGAGGAACTACAAGCACCACTACAGAAAAAGGTCGTTGGTCTTTCTTAGGAAAAAACGGTGAAGTTAAAAACAAAGAAGCTATTTTGATGTCACGAACTTCTACCTCATATTCTTCTGGTACTTCAACTTCAACTACCACTATCAGTGGTTTTTATGACGAAACTGTATTCATGATTGATCAATTGAAAAACAAAGAAATGATTCTTAAAGGAAAATCCAGCTATACTAATGGTAGTTATACCGAAACAAATGAGTATTCTTTAACTTTTAAACAAGACTAATTAGAAAACTCAATTCATTTATGGGCTACCCTTGGGTAGCCCATTTTTTTTATCTTATAATCCCTATTTCAATCTGGGATGATCCGCTGAATCCGATTATCTTTGTGCCGTACAAGGTGAGAAAAACCAAAAGAGTAGATATATGAAATCAATACTAAGCTTAAGTTTCTGGGTAATGGTCTTGGTACTTTTACCACTAACTGCTTGTAAAAAAGGGGACAACGATCCATTTTTAAGTTTACGTTCTCGTAAGAATCGAGTTTGCGGAAAGTGGAAACTTAGTAAAGGGAAGTTAATGACCTCTGTTACCGATAATAATGTTCAGACCTCTTCTTCTAGAACTGCCGTTTATGAGGAGTTTCAAGTTACCTATACTCAAATGCCGGGGAATACCACTTGGAAAAACAATCGTTCTGAAATCCTCACTTTTGATGAAGACGGTTCCTTTACCCAGACCATAATTGAAACTCCGGTGGGAAGTTTAAGTACCCAAACCCAGGTTGAAGGTCGGTGGGCATTTTATGGAAAAAATGATAAAGAGGAATTAAAAAATAGGGAGGCATTATCTATTTCCGTTACCAGCAATACTCAAACGACTGGAAGCACCAGTACTTATTATACGGATAAGGCTCCAATTACTTCTTCTATATGGAGATTAGACGAATTAAGAAAAGACAAAATGGTTGTAAAATATAAAAATACAGTTAAGGATTCAGGTGTGTTTTATGTAACCGAAGGAGATTTTACGTATGTGGAGAATTAATTTTAAGGCTGGGGTATTATTGCTCATAACGGCAGTCATTGTTACAAGTTTTATTGGATGTAAGAAAGGGGATGACGATCCATGGTTAAGTTTTAGAGGAAGAAAAAACCGGATTACCAATAATTGGAAATTGCAAAAAGGTCGAGTATTAATTACTACCTATCCACCCTTGGGAGGGTCTACCCAGCGTACAATTACCTATGGAGAAGGTGGAGGATATTCTGTAACCGAAACAGGAGGATTTACAGAACAAGGAAGTTATGAAATTAAACTACGTTTTTATAAAGACGGAAGATTTACGAAAGAACATAATGAAACTCCTAATGGTAGTACTCGCGGAACGAGTAAAGAAGAAGGAACCTGGCATTTTTCCGGAGGTAATTCCAATTTTGAAAAGCGCGAATTACTAGCGTTATTAAAAGAGGAATCTAGTTTTCTTTCTCAGAATACCAGTTTAAATACCAGCATAAATTACAATGGTGGAAATTTATTCCAGATTCAGCGTTTAGCCTTCCGGGAATTAGTTTTAAAAGCTAAACAACGCATTACTTCTGGTGGTACCATTCAAGAAATTGATGAAGAGTGGACATTTATTCCACAATGATTTGGCAAATTCCTTACTTACTCCTTAATTTGTTTTTAGGTTTACTTCCATGATGAAACACAACTTATATTTTCGTTTATTAATGTTTGTCCTTTTGCCACTTATGGTAGTGGTATCTTCTGGTTGCAAAAGAGGAGAAGATGATCCCATGTTTAGTTTAAAATCCAGGGATAAGCGTTTGTTAGGAGCCTGGAAGATAACGAACATAACTGCGGTTCGTGACATTTCGATCAATGACAACTCCAATGTAATCAATACTTTAATGGAGGTCAGATTTGATGGAGAAGAGACCAAGCTTGATTCTACTGTTGTAACTAATAGTGCTACTTACAAGCGTACATATACCTATAAAGGAGTTAGTTATACTTTAAATTTTGAAAAATTTGGAATTTTAGAGGTAGTACAAACTCAAGCTGATTACAGATATTCAGGTACTAATATAACCGGGGAATTACAACAAATACAAACCCTAAAAAATAGTATACAAACGTATTGGGGATGGGGTCAAGATGACAAAGATAAATCGAATCTGACAATTGGTTTGAATATATATGATTTCGGACCTACCTATAAAATTCGTCAATTAAAAAGTAAGGAGATTATTTTGGAATCCATTTACAATGACAAGGATGAAGAAACTAGTCCGGGGTATACTTATACCAATGATTTAAAATCCAGCATTACGATTACTTTAACGAGTACAAAGTAAGATTTTGAAATGAAATGAAGATTAAAAAGCTGTCGAGAGACAGCTTTTTGTTTTTTCGGGATGAGCAAAGAAGGGATGCAAGTCGGACTTGCAGCATTATCTTATTCAGGATGAGCAAAGAAGGGATGCAAGTCGGACTTGCAGAGTTATCCCATTTAGGATGAACAAGGAAGATAAGCAAGTCGGACTTGCAGGATTACCCCATTTAGGATGAGCAATTAAGAGATGCAAGTCGGACTTGCATCTCCTTCTGAAAAAAATGAATTGAGGATAGCTAGTTAAGCAATTCCCTTAACAACACTGTTGCATCCAGTTATTCTGGTTATAATTTGAGACTAGTTTAAAATTTCAGTCTATAAAGATTCAATATCTTTATAGATTCTGAATTATCCGATCAGCGAATTCTGAACATTTTAATTCAGTAGCATTGTCCATTAATCTAGCAAAGTCATAGGTTACTTGTTTTGATTGGATAGTTTTCTCTAATCCATCATAAATAAGTTTTGCGGCTTCGTTCCAACCTAAGTATTCTAACATCATTACGCCGGATAGTATTACAGATCCTGGATTAACTTTGTCTTGATCGGCATATTTGGGTGCTGTACCATGCGTTGCCTCGAAGATTGCATGTCCAGTGACATAATTAATATTGCCTCCTGGTGCAATACCGATTCCACCTACTTGAGCAGCCAATGCATCTGATAAATAATCACCATTTAAATTTAAGGTTGCGATTACATCAAAATCCTCAGGGCGCGTTAAAACTTGTTGCAATGTAATATCTGCAATGGCATCTTTAATTAATAAAGCACCCTTTGAAAGTGCGGTTTTCATTTCAGCATCTGCCGCTTCTTGACCATTTCGTTTTTTCGTGTCTTCCCATTTTGCCCAAGTATAAACTTGAGATCCAAAATGTTTTTCAGCA
This sequence comes from Sphingobacteriia bacterium, assembly GCA_009924095.1. Classification (GTDB taxonomy): domain Bacteria; phylum Bacteroidota; class Bacteroidia; order J057; family RFSG01; genus RFSG01. The sequence goes on along the minus strand of RFSG01000095.1, from coordinate 5,803 downwards.
TACGCGTATCCCCAATCTCTAAATCCTCCTTCTGTAAACTTCATGATATTGCCTTTATGCACGAGAGTTACACTTTTGCGTTTATGTTTTAAGGCATATTCAATCGCAGAATTAACCAATCGCTCTGTTCCGGTTTGTGAAACAGGCTTAATTCCAATTCCTACGTGGGTAGGTCCTGAAGAATCTTCTCCTGCTGATTTTTGATAGGTTTGGGATAATTCATCAGTTGCAAATCGAATCTTTTTAAACTCTTTCGGAAATTCGGTTTGTAGAAAATGTAAAACTTTTTTTGCCTCATCCGACCCTGCCATAAACTCAATGCCTGCATAGATATCTTCAGTATTTTCCCTAAAGATTACCATGTCTGTTTTTTCCGGATGTTTCACAGGTGAAGGAACCCCTGAAAAATATCTTACTGGCCTTAAACAAACATATAAATCTAATATTTGTCTAAGGGCGACATTAAGAGAGCGGATACCACCACCAACTGGGGTAGTTAAAGGTCCTTTGATTGCAACAATATGCTCTCGAATTATGTCTAATGTTTCTTCAGGCAACCAATTGCCAGTTTGTGTAAAAGCTTTTTCACCTGCTAAAACTTCTAGCCAATGAATTTGCCTTTTAGCATTATAAGCTTTTTCAATAGCTGCATCTAATACCCTTACCGCTGCATGCCAAATATCGGGTCCGGTTCCATCTCCAATAATAAAGGGAATTATAGGATTGTCTGGTACAATTAACTTACCATTAACTTGTTGAATTGGTGTTCCTGAGCTCATAATAAAAGGTTAATTATTAGTAATGAATTTGTCCGTTGAATTTTTCAACTAGAAGATTAACAATTGGGTTTTGTTCTGCCATGAATTTCAATCTGTCACTTGCAGAGAAAGGAAGGTTTGCCTTAGCTGGAGCCATATTTTCGTCTAATTGTATTTCCAACTTCATGGTAAAGTTATAGGTCTGTTCTCTAATGAAATTTAACAATAACTGCTTTTCTTGTTCAAGTTGCATTTTTTGAAGATTAGAACCCACTTTTTGAACCCAAATACCCCCTGAAATAGTGAATTGTTTCATACCCAGTTCTGCTACAAGAGAACTTTTTCCAAGGCTTTCTAAATGTAATAGTAGTTTTTCATAGGCAGGCATAAAATCATTAGGTTCAATCGGTTGAGGTTCCGAATCTTCATTATTAGCAGGCTGACTAGTTTCGATTGACTCGGACAGGTGCTCTAATGATCTTGGAATATTAAGACTTGTGGTTTTACCAAAAGTCGGATTTGATTTAACCTGATTTTTTTCATTTAAGAATTCGGTTTTGACGGATTCAGGTGCTGGAGTTGAAGTAGAAATTGATTTTTCGGCCCCGGTCGTAATAACTTCCGGGGCCTCAACTTTTTTTGGTATGTTACCAGAATTATCTTGAGGATGGAGTTGATGAGTTGAAGCCAATTGTAAAGCCTCGGACAAAAAAACTAATTTTAGTAACAGTAGTTCAACTAATAAGTTTGGATTTTGGCTGTTTTTGTATTTCTGTTCGGTGTCACAGGTTAATTGAAAGGCATTTAATAATAATGAACCATCAATAGAATTTCCAACTGTCAGATATTGTTTTTTAACATTGTCAGAAGTTTGAAGAAGTTCTACGGTCCTTGGTTCTTTGGCAACGATTAAATTACGGAAATGCTCTACAAGCCCTGACACAAAATTATATCCATCAAATCCTTTTTTTAAAATTTCATCATAAATCAATAATGCTCTTGAATGATCATTAGAAATCATTGCATCAACTATTTTAAAATAATATTCATAATCTAGGATATTTAAATTTTCTATTGTAGCCTGGAAGGTTATGTTTCTATTAGAAAAAGAGGCGATCTGATCAAATAAAGAAAGCGCATCTCTTAATGCCCCGTCTGCCTTCATTGCAATCAATTGAAGAGCAGGCATCTCAAAGGCAACTTCTTCTTTTCGTGCAATTTCGGCTAAATGATCAGCCATGTCCTGGATTTTGATCCTTCTAAAATCAAATTTTTGACAACGCGATAAAATTGTAGGTAAGATTTTATGTCGTTCTGTTGTCGCTAAAATAAAAATAGCATAAGGTGGAGGTTCTTCTAGTGTTTTTAAAAAAGCATTAAATGCTTGCGCTGAAAGCATGTGCACCTCATCTATAATATAAACTGCTTTAGCTCCTTCTGGTGGAATATATCTGATTTGTTCTATTAGATGGCGTATGTCATCAACAGAATTATTTGAGGCAGCATCAAGTTCATGAATAGTATAGGATTTTCCTTCATTAAAAGAATTACAAGATGAACAATGGTTACAAGGATCACCTTGTTCAGTGATTTGAAGGCAATTAACTGCTTTGGCTAGAATACGGGCACAGGTGGTTTTTCCAACCCCTCTAGGTCCACAAAATAAAAAAGCATGCGCTAATTGATTTTGTTTAACTGCATTGCTGAGGGTGTTGGTAATATGTGCCTGACCGACAACAGAACTAAATGTGTCGGGCCTATATTTTCTGAAGGAAACTAAATAATTCTCCATTAAAGCAAAAGTAAGGATAAATTCAGGCTTACATAAGAAGGTGGATAATTTGATTCACTCCTTAAATTATTAAACATTAACTCAAATTTAGGTTTGGTGATTACTCATAGATTAGTTACTTTTGTCCCTCGTTTGTACAAGTAGTTCAACCTTCAACCATCTTACGATGAACAAAAACATGTATGAGACCACCTTCATCCTTTCGCCAGAACTCACGGAAGATGAATATAAATCCATGGTGGCTAAATTTATCAAGATCTTAACAGATCAACAGGCCGAGATTCTAAATACCGAATATTGGGGCATCAAAAAACTTGCTTACCCAATTCAAAAAAGAGGATCTGGATATTACACTTATATTGAATTCAAGTCTCCTATGGAAGCTATCCAAAAAGTTGAGACTGAATTTGGATATGATGAAAAGGTGCTAAGATATTTAACTGTTTCTTTAGATAAGCATGCAGTTGCATATAACAAAAAGCGCAGAGAGCAAGGATTTGGTTCTGAGAAGAAAACTGAAGCAACTTTAACAAACGCTTAAACAGGAGGAATCAGAAATGGCATATCAGAAACAATCCTATGGAAATGATTCAAGTGGTCAATTCCCAGGGGCATCAAATCAACAACCAGAAAACCGGAAAAAATATTGCAGGTTTAAAAAATCTGGTATCAAACACATCGATTACAAGGATCCTAAGTTTTTGTTAAAGTTTGTTAATGAACAAGGTAAAATTTTGCCAAGACGCTTAACAGGGACAAGTTTGAAGTATCAACGTAAATTGTCAACCGCTATAAAACGTGCTCGTCATTTAGCATTGTTACCCTTCGTTACGGATTCATTAAAATAAAGCATTCAATTATGGAAGTTATTTTAAAGCAATATGTTAAAGGGCTGGGTGACAAGAATGATTTGGTCACAGTAAAAGCTGGGTATGGACGTAATTATCTTATTCCTCAGGGATTAGCGATGATTGCAAGCACAACTAACCGTAAAATCTTGGATGAAAACATTCGTCAATCAAGCCATCGCCAAGAGAAATTGATGCAAGATGCTCATAGAATGGCAGAAGGCTTGAAAGAGATGAAACTAATAATCGAAACTTTAGCGGGAGCCGACGGAAAGATTTTTGGATCAGTTACTCCTCTACAATTTAGTAACCGATTAAAAGAATTAGGTTTTGAAGTAGATAGACGTAGAATTTCTTTTGACACTGACATTAAGAATTTAGGGAGTTATGTAGCTCAAGTGGCTTTGCATAAGGAGTTAATTATTGAAGTTCCTTTTGAGGTTGTTTTAAAAGGTTAAAAAGTTAAAGAATAAAGCTAAAGGTCGCAGGTATGCGACCTTTTTTTTTACCCCATGGCGCATTTACATTTGAGATTATTTATTTTTTGTGATGGAAGAAGGTAGGCTAGAGTTCAGATAAATTTATTAGAAGGACCTTTGTTGTGAAGTTCGACTTGCAGGAATTTTACTTAATACTAAAGAAAGGCTATAAGGAAAGGTTGATAAATTCTTACCTGAAAAATGGCATATGCGAAGTCCGACTTGCAGGGATCGGGGGACTTTTGGGGAATGAGCTAAAAATGCTGGTTTTTTTCGCCAAAACATAACTTTTTGTAAAGTCGGACTTGCAAAAAATTGTGTTACTTTTTGGATGGAGCAAAATAAGTGCTTGTTTATAATCATCCCAAAATCTCTTTTTGTGAAGTCCAACTTGCGGAGATTTTTGTTTTTTTTGAGGAACCCCATTAAGTACTGGTTCATTATAACCCCAACATCACTAATTGTTAAGTCCGACTTGCAAAATATGTATTGATTCTAGGAGGAGCTAAATAGTGCTGGGTTATTTAGCCTTAACATAACTTTTTGTAAAGTCCGACTTGCATAAAATGTGTTGATTTTTGGAAGAAGCTAAAAAAGGTATGGATTATAGTCTCCCCAACAGCAATAATTGTAAAGTCCGACTTGCAGAAAAATATGTTGATTTATAAAGAAACTAAAAAGTGCTGGTTTATATTAAGCTCAGCAATCTCTCTCTGCAAAGTCCGACTTGCAGAAATAATCTAGGAATTTTCAAGAGCGCTAAGAGGTGTTGATTAATATTCTTAAATGCATCACTTTTTGCGAAGTCCGACTTGCAAGAATTTCTGACAATCCTAAATTCAGGCTAAAAAAGCTTGTATTACCCTAAATAATTTTGTGCAAGTCCGACTTGCTAATTCAAACACCAATTCCACTCCCTTCCTCTATTCCCCCTATTTTTTCCCCTATTATGTGAATAAATATCCATCCCTTGTCCCCTTTTTATCCCAGTAATCCCCCCAGTCTTTATGTAAATTCGCACTGCCATGCCAACCGATAATTTGCCTCCTGATAATACATTGCCTGATGATTCCCTCTCTGGTCTACACGATGTGGTTCCTGTTAATCAGATGTATGAGAACTGGTTTCTAGATTATGCCTCTTATGTAATTCTAGAAAGAGCGGTGCCAGCAATTTTGGATGGATTAAAACCTGTCCAACGAAGATTATTGCATTCCCTTTGGGAGATGGAGGATGGGAGATATAATAAGGTGGCAAACGTAATTGGTAACACCATGAAGTATCATCCCCATGGGGATGCCTCTATTGGCGACGCGCTGGTTCAGTTAGGTCAAAAGGACTTATTAATAGATACCCAAGGGAATTGGGGAGATCCCATAACGGGAGATAATGCGGCAGCACCCAGATATATAGAGGCGCGATTGTCAAAGCTCGCCCTTGAAGTTGTCTTTAATGAAAAAACTACAGAATGGGGACTATCCTACGACGGCAGAAATAAAGAACCTCAAAACCTTCCAGCAAAGTTTCCCCTCTTATTGGCACAAGGTGCCGAAGGTATTGCAGTAGGTTTAGCCACTAAAATACTCCCGCATAATTTTATTGAATTATGCGACGCATCTATCCAAATTCTGAAAGGAAAAAAGGTAGAGATTTTTCCAGATTTTATAACCGGAGGTGCTGCAGATGTTTCTGAATATAAACAAGGGGCAAGAGGAGGTAAAATTCGAGTAAGAGCAAAAATTAAAGAAATTGATAAAAAGACTCTGGTTATTACTGAAATTCCTTTTGGTACCACCACAATTTCTTTAATTGACTCGATTGTAACCGCAAACGAAAAAGGTAAAATTAAAATAAGGAAAGTTGAAGATAATACTTCTAGTAAAGTAGAAATTATTATTCATTTAGCACCTGGCATTTCTCCTGATT
>RFSG01000094.1 GCA_009924095.1 Sphingobacteriia bacterium | reverse complement strand
CCTAAGGCATATAAACGGTAAAGTTCCAAGCCTTCTACTTTATAACTTTTAATCGCATATTCATTTCCCTTTGTATCGTTGGTGGTGAATTTATAACTGCTTCCGATAAGTCTTCCAATTCCAACTCCGGCTTGAATAAACGCAATCGGGGTAACATCCTCTTCATAAGCAATATTCATCCTTAAACAGACTGGTAAATCGAGATAAGCTATTCTTAGTTTTTCCTTAGAAAAGCCTGCAGAATCTGAAACCGGAAATCGTTTTTCTCCTCCATCCGAAAAATAGATTCTAAAAAATGAAAATCCTGGTTCTAGGTCAACTGATAATCTATGAGAAAGCACCAGATTAAATCCAAGTGATAAGTGACTAGTTCCTGAACGAGCGGAATTTATTGGAGCGGTAGCAGCATCCGGGCCTTCTGATAATAAAAACCCTCTGGAAAGTAAAATATCAAACCGTTGATATTTCATCAATTTATTTGTGTTTTTGGGAGTAACCAAAGTATCAGAGCTTGAGGTATCCCCTACTTGTCCCCATACACAACTACTTATAAAACATAGAGTTAGAAAAAATACTTGACCTATTCTGGTGACGTGTTTCATTTGCGTAATTTACCAAAGAATCAATGGAATCTATTTATTGATAATCAAGTATTTAGAAATATGATTGAAAAAATCAACCTTAGGGTGTATGGTTTACTTTTACGCGGTCAGCACGAGGTACTGGTAACGGATGAGATTCGTTGGGGAAAATCTTTTACTAAATTTCCAGGTGGAGGATTGATTTTGGGAGAAGGTTTAGGGGATTGTATCCGCAGGGAATTTATGGAAGAAGCCGGTTTGGTGGTTAATCCTACTCAATTATTTTATGCCAATGATTTCTTTCAAGCCTCTGCTTTCAATTCCAAAGAGCAATTGATTAGTATGTACTATTTTATTGATTGTCCAGAAATTGAGAAATTACCCATATATAAGGATCGCTTTTCTTTTGAAGAGATGAAGGAAGGATCTTTAATTTTTCGTTGGCAATCCTTAAAAAATGCAGAAGCGGAAATGACTTTTCCTGTTGACAAAGTGGTTTGTCAGGAATTATTGCTCAGATTTGGGTGATGTTTTTTTCGTGGTTTCGCTATCCGGCAGAGAAACTCTATATACGCCTTGCTGACTACCTATCACCCAAAAGCTATTGGGAGTATTCGGGCAAATTTTATATAAATTTCCACCCGTAGGTAAAGAAATAAGTTTCCAATTTTCGTCTGCTTGATTTTTAATATTCATTTGTCCCCGCATACTGGTTATTACCTCCCAATCATCGGTAAACCCATAATCCCAAACCCAGTTCAGGGGTTGTTGTTTAAGAAGCTGATTTTTAGATTTATTATCTGAAAGATTATCGATACAACCCGAACCTTTCTGATATATTTGGCCATTTTTGCCTCCATGACAAATTAAATTGCCGGAAGGATTTACTTTTAAATCATACCAAAGATTATTGCTTTTAAATTCGGTCTTTTTCCAAGAGTCACCGTTATCTGATGATTTGAAAATTCTGGAACCCCAAGGTGCATAGGATACTAAATAAAACTCTCCTTTTATTTTCATGGGTTTTATTCTCCAAAACATTCTTACGGTTCTACCAAAAACCTTTTTCCAAGTAACTCCTTTATCCTCAGTCTTTAAAATAAATCCTCCAGGAATGCTTTTCTTTCCATAAGCTATTTTGGATTTGCCTCCGCACATCAATGCAATGGAGTCATTAACAATCGTAAGGTCATAAAAGCATTTATTTTTATAACCTGCGGGTTGAATAATTTCCCAGGCTGATAACTTATCTTTTTTTCGGTACAAGGTACCTTTATCTCCTGCCATTAGGATAGATTCCTCTCCTTGTTGGGCAATTTTTAAGATACTAACTCCCAAATTGGGATAAACGACGGAGGTTAAATTTCCTTCGTTATTCAATTGTTTTAAAATACCATATTCCCCTCCTATCCAATATTTATTATCGGAGAACTGGAAAATGTCATAAAAAGAAGAATCTTGTCCACCTTTCCCTTGGCAAACCACTTGAATGGTTTGTGCTGAAGAAGAATTAGATATAACTCCGGATAATAAGAAAAGTAAGAAAATTCTCCCTAAAGGCAGGCAAAGCTTGAACCTCATACGTTATTCAATGCTCGAGCTATTCTCACTTAATTGATTGAGGTCAAATGAGAAAGGCAATAATTGAGAGGCTACTCCTTGAATTTTGAGAATATCTCCTCTTTCTCCTTGCAACAGAATAACCCATTCTGAATTAGAAATTTTTTCATATTCCAACATTACTTGACGGCAGGCACCACAAGGACCTGCTGGGGTATCTAAGGTAAATTGATTACTAAATGCACGAACCGCAATCTTTCGAATTAAGGTAGCTTTTCCTGCGGCACCAAGGGCAAACAAGGCAGTGCGTTCGGCGCATAAACCAGACGGATAAGCTCCATTTTCTTGATTATTCCCTGTCCAACAGGTGCCATCAGCCAAGGCTACCGCAGCCCCAACATTAAAACCTGAATAGGGAGCATAGGCATTTTTTGAAGCTTCAAATGCTTGTTCCAGAAGTTTTTGTTCATCTTCGGGCAATTCGCTAGCACTTGCAAATCTTAGATACCGAAAGGAATATTGATGTTCAGTCAATTCATCAAAGGATGTAACGGCTTAAATCCTTTTTTTGAAAAATAGGCTTAAGCTGTTGGGTTACGAAGTCCGAAGTTACATGAAATGCAGTTTCCTTCGATTTATCTGGAATTTTGAATAACCAATCTTGAAGGACGGCACTAAACAAAGTGTGTAAACGTCTGGCACCAATATTTTCAATTTCCGCATTTACGGAAAAGGCAATCTTAGCAATTTCTTTTAGGGCATCTGAATCAAACTGAAGTTCTACTCCTTCAGTTTTCATAAGAGATTTATATTGAAGGGTTAATGCGTTCTGAGGTTGAGTAAGGATTTGGTAAAAATCATCCTCCGTTAACGCATTTAATTCTACTCGTATCGGAAATCTTCCTTGTAATTCTGGAATCAAATCGGAGGGTTTTGCAACATGAAAAGCTCCAGCAGCGATAAACAGAACATAATCTGTTTTTAAGGTTCCATATTTGGTATTTACGGTAGATCCTTCTACGATAGGTAACAAATCTCTTTGAACTCCTTCTCTAGAAACATCTGGACCGCCTTGACGGCTTCCTCCTACCGCAACTTTATCAATTTCATCAATAAAAATTATCCCCTGATTTTCGGCTCTAAAAATTGCCTCACGGGTAACGGCCTCCATATCAATTAACCGTTGGGCTTCTTCCGAAATCAAAATTTCACGCGCTTCATTAACGGGTAACCTACGTTTTTTCTTTTTGGCCGGCATCATGCCTGATAGCATTTCCTGAAGACCTTCCATGGCTTCCATTCCTCCGGGACCAACCACTTGAACACTTGGATTGGGGAGGGTTACTTCCATTTCAACAAATTTTTCGTCTAGCTCTCCCGACTTTAATTTCTCTCTGAAATGATTTCGAGTATTTTGGTTTAATTCGTGATCAGAGGGAGTAGCGTTAGGCTCTGAAGATTGAGCAGCGTTGGATTCAGCGGGGGAGGATAAGGTGACTGGAGGTACGAGTAAATCCAGTAGAATTTCTTCTGCCTGTTGTTTTGCGTTTGTTTTTACGCGTTCAATAAATTCAGCTTTCACCAAATTAACGGCTTGTTCAGCTAAATCTCTCACCATAGATTCTACATCCCTGCCCACATATCCCACTTCGGTAAACTTTGATGCTTCTACTTTAATAAATGGAGAGCGGGTAATTTGAGCCAAGCGTCGCGCAATTTCAGTTTTACCTACTCCTGTAGCCCCGATCATCAGAATATTGTTGGGCATAATTTCCTTCCGCATTTGTTCCGGAACCTGCATGCGTCTCCAACGATTTCTAAGTGCTATTGCTACTGACTTTTTCGCTTCCTCTTGACCAATAATATATTTATCCAGCTCAGCTACTATTTTGCTGGGGGTTAACTCCGCTAATTCTTCTACTGAAACCTTACTCATTATTTTTGCTTATCCAGTACTCTTTTTAATATTTTGATCATTTCCTCAATATGGTTTTCCTGAATTTGCAACATTGGGCGGAAACGAATAGATCTTTCTCCACAAGGTAAAATCAGTAAGCCTTCTGCATAAGCCTCTTGTATTACACTTTGCACTTGATCTGAATGCAACAAATCCACGGCACAAAATAGCCCACGTCCTCTTACATTAGATACAAAATCATATTCTTTTTCAATGACTTCCAAAGCAGATAACAAATAGTTTCCGGAGGATGCTGCATTTTGTACCAATCTATCTTCCTCGATGATTTCAAGAATTTTACGACTTCTCACCATATCCGATAAATGGCCACCCCAAGTAGAATTAATTCGAGAGGATACTGCGAAGCAATTGGTTTCCACCTCATCTACTTTGGGTCCACCTAATATTCCACAGATTTGCATTTTTTTGCCGAAGGCTAATAAATCTGGCCTAGCTTTTTCTCCAAAATGTTGATGTGCCCAGAAACGACCGGTCATTGCTACTCCGGTTTGCACCTCATCATAAATCAACAAGGCTTCATTTTCATCGCATAAAATCCTAAGGGATTCTAAAAATTCCTGACGGAAGTGATTATCTCCCCCTTCTCCCTGAATGGGTTCAATTAAGATTGCACAAATATCATCTGGATGATCTATAAATGCTTGTTTAATTTGAGCAATCGCTTGTTGTTCAATTTGAATAAGATTCGCTACACTTTCAGGTGTTTGAGGAAACTTTATTTTAGGATTAACGATTCTTGGCCAATCTGGAAATTTAGCAAACCACTTCGTTTTATTAGGTTGTGTATTGGTAACTGTTAGGGTATAACCCGAACGACCATGAAAAGCTTGTTCGAAGTGGATGACCTTAAATCCCTTTTCCCGAGTAAACTGTTTTTCAAAATTCTTTTGCACTTTCCAGTCCATAGCCACCTTCATTGCATTTTCAACCGCTAAGGCTCCTCCTGAAATAAAGAAAGCATGGGGCAAATAATCGGGGATCCCTACTCTACCAAAAGTGCTTACAAACTTCGCAAAGGATTCGGTATAAACATCTGCATTGGCGGGATGGATCAAAGCGGCTTCTAGAAGTTCTTCCCGAAACTCAATATCATTGAGCATTTTAGGATGATTATATCCTAAGGGAAGAGACGCAAATCCAGTAAAAAAATCTAAATACTCTTTTCCGGTCACCGCATCGTGTAAATACGCTTCGTGACTCTTTTTCATATCCAAAACAAACGGAAATCCGTCTGCGAGCACATGACGACCAATGTGGGAATGCACTTCCCCAGGCCGTATAATTGTATTCGGCTTCATGTCAGTAAATAGCATAAATAGTTACCTCAAAGATACGGTAAAAAATATGGTGAAGGTTAGGAATCCTCATCTAGCCTTAACGGCTTCTACCCAACAATGCAATGTATTCTGGGTTACCTGGATATTTTTCAATCAATTGCAACGCTAGTTTTCGGGCAATAGATTTTTGTCCATAATTTAACTCCCAAGAGCAAGAATTTGCCATCGCTTTTTCGTAATCAGGATCTAAAGACAACGCTTTTCTAAAATATTGAATTGCTTTTTGAGGTTGCTGTATAAGCACAAGTGCATACCCCAAATTATTTAAGGCTGGAACATATTGAGGTTGATCTTTAATAACCTCTTCCAACAGCGTAATTGCTTCTTTGGTTTTTCCGGTTGCTATCAAACTATTGGCTAATTTATTTCTAAAGTCTAAGGAATATGGCATTAACTGAACTGCTTTCGCATACCATACTTGAGCAGCTGAAAATTCCTTAGATTGTTGAAAGGCCTCCCCTACTCTATAACATGTCCAACCCTCAGAACAATTTTCATTTTGAGAAGATAATTTGCGAATGGCTACAAAATTTTGACTTAAATAATTAACATGTACTTGGGTAATAAACTTTTCGGGTGCATCCGAAATTAAGGGTAAATACTTTTGAACTGAATCCAGATATTGAGTCTTGGCGTCAAATTTTTCAAAATAATTTAAATACGCTTTTGCTTTCGTTAAGGCAGAAGGGTGAGAATCTGTTAAGCAAACTAATCCTACAAATTCCCGTGCTTTTAATTTAGGTAAGGATTTAACCGGCTTTCGAATAAAATGATCATGGGTTGTTACATGCGGAATATCCTCGGTGCCAGAGGTCGGCATATGACATTGCACACAATTATCCTCCTTAGCGTTTCGGGAAGAGATAGAAGCTGAACAACCCTTTTGTTTTCCGGGTTGATGACAATTTTGGCAATTCGCATTAAAATGTTTTTTGCCTGTAAACTTCACGCTAACATGCGGATTATGACACGTAATACAATTTAATGCTTGAGCGGATGCCTGATAACATTTACTCATTTTTAACCTTTCAACATGAGAAGCCATAATAAATGAACTGCTATCTCCTTTCCATGCGGGTACAAATACATCCATCACCTCAGTAAGTTTCATTCCGGGTTTAAAATCAAAAAATGTTTTACCTGTTTTTAAGACTGAATTTCCCTGCAAATGACAACGTTGACAAATTTCCATTTGAAGAGACAGCGGCAACTTCCGGGGATTTACGATGGTATAATCCGCATATTTACTGGTATCAATTATATTCCCATTTTGGATAGCGGCTACATGTAAAGCTCCCGGTCCATGGCATCTTTCACAATCTATCCCTTGTAATACCGATTTAAATTTATTGTCACTTCCTTCCACAAAATCAGGATAGGCATTATGACAGGACATACATTCCAACGCTATGATTCTATTAAAACGGGTGTTATTTCCATTTTCAAATCCAGGGGGCATATCCCATTGTTTTTTCTGGGCATACCAGGTAAATGGTGCCTGATAAATATATCCATTTACTTGAAATAAATGAGAATTAGTATGTTGACCTGAACCAATGATATAATCAATTTTTTGATTTAACACATGCACGGTATCCTTACCCGAAAGTCTATATTCTTTAATATATAAAGTGGTATTATCCCAAAAGGGATAATAATAAAAGTTACTATGAGCATCATAAATAGGTTTATGATGGATAAAATTTCCTGCTGATTTTTGAGGGGTTGCCAAATCAAAGGATTGTCCCATTCCGGTTTGATGGAAGGAATCATAAATGTCCGCATGGCATTGGCGACAAGTAGCGATTCCGACATATTTTACAGAATCGTTAATATTCAGATACCCGGTAGGATGTTGTGTATTTTCTGCAGCCGGTGTAGGATCAGAACAAGCGTTGATTCCGCCCCAAACCAAAATCGTAGATAGGGATATCAGAATAAATCCCAATATTCCAGATTGGGAATAATTTATACCAGACCTTGTTCGCTTAGCCATCGTTCTGCATCTAATGCAGCCATACATCCCGTTCCTGCAGCAGTAACTGCCTGACGATAGATCGCATCTTGCGCATCTCCACAAGCAAACACACCGGGTAAATTTGTTTTGGTAGATTTACCTTCAGTAATGATATATCCGGTATCCTCCATTTTCAATTGTCCTTTGAAAATATCAGTATTGGGTTGATGACCAATTGCTACAAAAAATCCGGTAATTGGAATGATCGTTATTTCTTGAGTTTTGGTATTTATGATTCTTACGCCTTCTACTGCTTTTTCACCCAGGATTTCTTCTGTTTCGCTATTCCAATACACTTTAATATTGGGGGTATTTAATACGCGGTCTTGCATTACTTTAGAAGCTCGCATAACCTCTCTGCGAACAATCATATGAACGGTTTTACAAAGTTTAGCGAGATAGGTAGCTTCTTCGGCAGCGGTATCCCCTGCTCCCACAATGGCAACTTCTTGTTGACGGAAAAAATATCCATCACAAACGGCACAAGCCGATACGCCAAATCCATTTAATCGTTCTTCGGAAGGTATTCCCAGCCATTTGGCCGAGGCGCCGGTTGCAATGATTACGGTATCCGCGGTTAATTCTTTCCCATCGTCCGTTTTAACCCATTTGGGAGATTGGCCTAATTGGGTTTCGGATATCATCATGTATCGCACGTCAGTTCCGAAACGAACAGCTTGTAAACGTAGGTCTTCCATCATCTTAGGTCCCATAACACCTTCGGGATATCCTGGAAAATTTTCTACATCATTGGTTATCATCAGTTGACCACCCGGTTGTATTCCGGTGTACATAACCGGTTTGAGTCCCGCACGTGCAGCATAAATGGCAGCGGTATATCCTGCCGGACCCGATCCAATGATTAAGCAAGAAATATGTTCGGTTTGCATGAATGAATTCGATAATTAATTTAAAACACAAAAGTAAGGGTTGTAAAACAGCACAACTACATAAACCTTAATATTGTGGAAATAATTTCGGGTTATCTTTGTTTATAATCAGAGCGATAATTGAAAACATTTTCTGTTCCCCTTTTACTCCTTGCATTTTTCTGTTTTTTTACCGCACAGCTTTATGGGCAATGTCCGCAGATCACTGGAATATTGGTTAACAGTTGTGGAGGAAATACCAATGAGGGACGGGATGAATTTTTCACCTTCCGTAATGGAACGAGTCCATTAAGTTTAAATACTTGGATTGTTACTTTTCCACAAGGAGGAGGAACAAATTATTGTAACAATGGAACCTGCGGAACGAATAACTGGCAAATCCCCAATGGTACAACCGCTGCTGTAGTTGCTACCTTAAATGCTGGATGTCCAGGATTATTGGTGGAACCTCCCGGTGGGATTATTCCTCCTTTTGCTTATGTATTGGTGTTTTGCAGTGGTGGCCCTATTTTTAATTATAATTTTTGTACTTCTTGTAATGTGGGTCCGATCTATGTTGTATTTACCAATTCCAATTCAACCATTGGTAAATTCAGCAATACCTCCATACGCACGATGACCATTGATTTTGGAGGAGGATGTACGGATGCCGTTACTTATGATCCTGTTAATTTTGTTCCCCCAAATTCGGATGGTAATTTTTCTTTATTTGATCCCATCACAAATGCAGCTACTTATACCACCTATTCATGTCCGGGTTGTATTCCCCTTCCCATTCGGTTGAAATATTTTCAAGTTAATACCGAAGGAAATGGCAATTTAATTTCTTGGGAATTTGAACCTGAGGGAGAACTTCCGGATGCGATGGAAATTGAGATTAATTACCCCGTTCAGGGAATAAAAATAAATTCAAATCCTATTCAAATAAATCCAGGAATTTATGCTTACCAATATTTTGATGCTTTTCCAGAATATACTCCGGTTTCTTATCGAATTAAAATGACCAACTCAGCTGGGGATATTATTTATGGAGAACCCAAATTGATTTCTTTTCAACAAGATGGAATATCGAATTCAATAGAATTAATTCCCAATCCAATTTCAGCAGGAGATAATTTATTGATAAAATTTAATAATAATGATTTAGAAGAGAATTTAATATCGGGAGAAATAAAATTATTTGATTTATCGGGTAAAATAATTGGGGATGAAATTATCCCTTCAACTGCATCAAAATATATTAAGTTTAAATTACCCGAAAATATTTCACCTGGAATTTATCGCATTCAATTGAATAGTTCAGGTAGAAGTTATTTTTCGCCTGTGTATATTCGGTAATATTATTTTACTGGGATTTTGAGAACAGATTTCAGTTGTTCAATCACATAATCTAATTCTTCTTTTTTGTTTTGAATTCCGAATGAAAACCTAACGGAATTACTAGCCCGATGTGGATCGCAACCGATATGCGCCAATACATGGGAGGTATGCAAACTGCCCGATGTGCAAGCAGACCCACCGGAAGCAGAAATATTCGCAATATCTAAATGAAACAATAACATTAAATCTTCTCCTGAGGAAGGAAATGCTACATTTAATACAGTTGGTAATGATTTATCAGGATTTATTTCTCCATTAAATGAAATCCCCGGAAAAGATTCTAATAATCTATTTTTAAAATATTCTTTTAAATCCGTTAAATGTTTTGTTTTTTCTTCCAGATTAGCATAACATTTTTTTAATG
>RFSG01000093.1 GCA_009924095.1 Sphingobacteriia bacterium | reverse complement strand
AGTTAAGATATCCAGAGGCATTAAATAGTTTGGATTTATTTATTAAAGGATATAAAGGAACTAATTTTGTGGTAGATGCAATGTTTAAAAAAGCATTGATTTATGAATTACAAGGCGACCATATTACTGCAAATAAATTATTTCTGGAAATAACGAATTTATCTAAAAATGATTTTGATTTAGATAATTATGCAATTCGTTATGCTCCGATATTTGCTGAAAAACCTTTTTCTCCTGATGAATTATTATTACAGAAAGCACGCAATCAATTTGACGGGGGATTTTTTGCGGAGGCATCTTCAACGTTACAACCTTTATTTCAAAAAATAACACAATTACCTGCTGAAACCGCCTTGGAATTAAATTATCGAATGGGTAGAATTGCTCATGAACAAAAACAAGGGGTAAAGGCAAAAACCTATTATCAGCTTGCCATGTTATCTAAACTAACACCTGAACATCCTGCTTTATGGATGAAAGTATATGCAACTTATTACCTGGGAAATTTATTTGAAATCGAAAATCAAACTGCAGATGCTTTAATTTATTATACCAAAGCCCTTCAATTTAAAAATTACCAATATTCAAATGATTTAGAACAAATGGCAAGGGCGGGTTTGGAGCGTGTTAAGAAAAAATCGGTAGGGAAGTAAATAAATTTCGGCTGTTCTTTCGGGTAATTTCCGAAACCTCAGCGATGGATATATTCCAAATACGTGCAAGAACTTCCGCAACTAAAGATATATAAGCACTTTCATTTCTTTGACCTCGATGCGGTACTGGAGGTAAATAAGGGCTATCTGTTTCTAATACAATTCTAGATTTATCTATATTTTTAAGTACAATAGGTAAGGTGCTATTTTTATAGGTTACCACTCCACCAATACCTAAATAAAAATTAAGATCAATAATCTCTTGCGCCTCTTTTTCAGTACCTGTAAAGCAATGAAATACTCCGGTTAAATTACCGTCTTGTT
Source organism: Sphingobacteriia bacterium (assembly GCA_009924095.1). GTDB lineage: Bacteria > Bacteroidota > Bacteroidia > J057 > RFSG01 > RFSG01. Next base: position 9,164 of record RFSG01000093.1, on the reverse strand, counting down.
CTTTACGAATTAATTCCAGGGTTTGCGGAATAGAATCTCGGCTATGAAGAATTAAGGGCAGATTATATTTTTTTGCCCAATTACAATGAATTCTTAATGAATATAATTGTTGATTTAGGGTTTCTTTATTCCAATATAAATCTGTTCCGGTTTCTCCTATTCCTATGAATTTTCTTTGGGATAACCACATTTCCATTTCTTCCAGAATTAAATCCGGGTTTTCTGGAACTTCAGTAGGATGTAAACCCATCATTGGAAAACAAAGCTCTGGCCACTGATTTGCCATTTCCAACATACCTGAGATGCTTTCCAAATTAATATTAGGCAATAATAAAGCCTCACATTGAGCACTTGCCCTTTGAATCATTGCCCTGCGATCCTTATCAAATTCTTCGGCAAACAAATGCGTATGGGTGTCAATAAATAAGTTTTTCAAAACAATTATGGGGCAGATGAATAAGCTTTATGGAGGAGTTCTACTTCTTTACGGATAGTATCTAATAATTCGGGTGGAGAGATTACCTTTATTTTAGATCCCCATTTTAGAATTTCTTGAATTAATTCAGGATTAATAATTACCTGCAATTTAAGTATTACAAAATCCTTATTTTTTTCAATTAAAGTTTGAGAAACATGAAGGGGTTGTGTTTCTAAATAACGTGCAGTAATGGGCTCAATGTTAAGGATGATTTCTTCCGGGTTTTCTGGAATAAGCGTAACTCCTATTGCCGATGCAAATTCTTCTTTGATGTCTTCGGGGTTTGGCAATCGGGTTTTTCGACCTAGTAAACTAATACTTTTGATTCTTTCTACACCTAAAACGGTAGGCCCTTTTTTTCCTTCTCTTAATCCAATTAAATACCAACGTTGGTGATATTCTTTTAATAATCCAGGCAACAAACGAATAACTGTAGGTTTATCGGTTTGAAATCTTTGGTAGTAAACTTCCAGCATTTTCTTTTCTTGAAATGCCAAAAGCAGAGTATCCAATAAACCGGGTGCAGGTCTATGGGATTGGGTATTAAATTCAATAAATCTTCGGAGTTCCGGATGTTGCGCTAATTTTCCTATAATTAAGTCAGAATCCTCCCAAGCTTCCCGGAATCTTAAAAATGCTTGTAATCCAGGACTATTATCCTGAACAATTATATATCCTTTATGCGTGGCATCCCAGGTAACTTCAATATCCAGAGAATATCGTAAATATTGAATATCTCTTTGGAGGGTTCGGATGGAATAACGATAATCCCGTTTTTCCATTCCAGCTTGCAAAGCTTCCAAGCTTGCGTAAGGTTTGTTTTCCAGCAATGTAATCAAGGAGCATAAACGCCCAGATTGCTGACTCATGGCCTAAAGGGATTCGGATTTTAAGATGTTAGCAATAGCAAACGCTATTTAAGTTATCTAACAATAGTTACAGATCCTGAATAGTTGCGACCACCAATTTGGATGGTGTAGAAATAAGTTCCATCTGCAGCGATTTGACCGTTCAAATCTTGTCCATTCCAAAACTGATTACGATTAAGGGTATCGAAGTATTTTACTCCCCAGCGATCAAAGATTTGAACTCTAAAACTCTCATCTCCGGTGTAAGTAATGAAGAATAGATCATTCACTCCATCTCCATTTGGACTAAACACATTCGGTAAATTAAGTTCAGGCGTAAATATGGTGAACGGACCTTTTTTAATCACTGCTTCACAACCGTTAGAATCATTTACTTTTAAGGTAACCATATAAGTTCCTTTTTGCGTAAACTGATGAATAGGATTTGCTCCTTCAGCAGTGATTCCATCCCCGAAATCCCAGAACCATTGATTCGCTCCTACGGTTTTATCTCTAAAACTTACAATAGTATTAGGTTCAGATAATTCTACAGGGGCAGATGGATTAGAAACAAAATCAGCCATTAAAGGAGGGGTTACCACTACTGGAACAGAACTATAGGCTGTATCCGCACAACTTCCAGAAGTCAGGGCGATTAAGCGTACCTGATAGGTTCCTGGGGTAGTGAAATAATGAGAAGGATCCACTTCATTAGAAATAGGAGTGCCATCTCCAAAGTTCCAAACCCAGGTTAAGGTTTTATCTGATCGGCTGTCAAATTGAACATTTAAAGGACTACATCCCACAGGTTGACTCATGGTAAATTCAGCATCAGGTTGAGGATTTACTTCAATGGTATAAGATAAGGTATCTGCACATCCTGCCTCTGAAATTATCAATATATAAGTGGTAGTGTCAATTGGGGAAGCATAAACGGAAGGACCTTGCGTGGTGTTTAACCCAGTGGATGGAGTCCAATTAAAAGTAGCACTTCCTCTACCGCCTGCTGCTTGTAGATGCACTTGTTCTCCAGGACAAATAATGGTAGTATCTCCAACTAGATTGCCTGTAACCGCAGGAACTACGGTGATTAATACTGAGTCTTTACCTGTACATTGACTAACTCCAGTTCCAGAGGTAACTGAATAATAATACATCAAAGAGGTTACGGGTTTTGCTTTTGGATTGGGAATGAAATTATAGTTTAATCCGGTAGTGGGATTCCATTGGTCGAAGAAAGGAGCAGTTCCTCCTATGAAGCCTCCTTGTAGGGTGATACTATCGGCATCTGAACAAAGAATGGTATCATTCCCAGCAGTGACCTTTGGAACAGGATGTACCAAAACCGTCACAAATGATGGTAACGAAGGGCAAAACTGATTATAAGCAGTTAGGGTATAATTGGTAGTAATAGCAGGGCTTGCCATTGGCCTTACCAAAGTACTGTCATTTAGGCTATTTCCTGGAACCCATCTGAAAACACTCGCCATTCCTGGTTGAGATAAACCTGGCAGTTGAACACTATCTCCTTCACACATGTTTAAGATACTTCCAGCACTTAAAACTGGTATTGGGTTCACTACTACAGTTATTGTATCTGCAATACTTTCACAGCCATTCGAGGTGGCGACTAAAAAGTAGTCCATGGAATGTGGCGGAGAGGCTTTAGGATTTAATAAAGTAGGACTAGTCATTCCTGTGGAAGGACTCCAAGAGTAGGTATAATTAGGACCCGCATTGGTTACGGTACCATAAAGATTTGCTGAATCTAGTTGACAAATTGCGGTATCTAATCCTGCAAAAACAATCGGACGAGGTTTAACTGTAACCGTTGTTGTTGAAACCGGATTTAGGGTAGTAGAATCGCTTTGACAACCACTGATTCTGGATCTGGCGTACAGAGTATAAATGGTGTTTACAGGAGGAACTGCATACGTAACCAAACAGGTGTCACAGAATAAACCTGTGGATGGAATCCAATGCACATCATACCCTCCAATTGCATTAGTGATTTGGCCTTGTAAAAATACACCTGGAGAGTTTTCACAGAAGGCAAGATTAGGCCCTGCGTTCACACGGGGAAGTGGGTAAACTGTCACCAATTGGGTGGCAGTGTTACTAACACATCCATTATCTCCGATTGCATAAAACGAATAGGTAGTGGTTGAATCCGGATTGGCAATTGGGTTAAGAATATTGGCATCACTCAAGGATCCATTATTCGGATTCCAGATATAGATATAGGGAGAGGCTCCTCCGGTTACCGATGCACAAATAGGTACTCCTCCAGAACCTTCACAGGTAAAGGTATCCGCACAAGTGGTGGCAACGGGTAAGTCGTTTACAATAACAGTAACACATTCAGAGACCAAGGGGCATAGTCCCCCTCCAGAAGTTACACAATAAGTAGTAGTGGTATCTGGCGTAAATACAGGGTTTTGTATATTAGGATTACTTAGTCCTGTGGTGGGAGTCCAGGTAAATGAGGATCCTCCACCGGTGGTGGTAAGATTGGTAGATTGACCTCTACAGATGGAAGTATTCCCAGTGATGGTTATCGGTTGAGGAGGGGTAATATTAATTTGGAAGGTGTATTGATTTTGCAATTGAATCGGACAATTATCATCTACGAGGGTTAATACAAATTGATATTGACCAATTTGATTTGGGCTGGTTTGCCAGCAGAATCTACCGGTTGGGTCGTTTCCTCTTACGGTATCAATTTGGGTTCCGTTAGAAGAGGTAAAAACCCCTCCCGCAATTCCATTATTCCATGACATGGTTACAATCCTGGTGGGATCTCCATCTGACGGGATATCAAAACAAATTAAATCCCCTCCGCAGGCGGTGGTGATGAAGGAACCTAAACCATTGATTCCAGTGGATGTTGGTGGGTTACCGGTACAATTAATCACTGTTAACTGCATATCCCGGGTTACAGTATTGATGGCTACGCCATTTCTCCATTCGGTTACCTCCACGCACATTACTCCAATTTCAATGGTGTTGGGTAAAATGGTAACATCACCAGTTTGAGGGTTAATTGTAACGGTGGCATTAGGACCCAAAGGACTGGCAGGATTATACCCACCTCCGCCATTATAGGAAACCGTGTTGGTAGCACTGGTCAAACAGGGCACTAAGGCATACGATAAGGAATCTCCATCCGGGTCGGTGGCACCTTGATTGAAAGTATAGGTTGTCCCCAGACATAAATACGGGACAGGTCTGAAGTTGAATTGAGGAGAGGAATTACAAGGGGTAAGCCCAACAGTGACGTTAGTAGATACATACATACCGTCAGAACCAGGTGCGGTGAGGGAGGTAATCGTGTTATTACGACAACAGTTGGACCAGGAAATATTTACCACACAGCCATTCGGCAAAGCACAAAAATCATAATCTGCATAATAAATTGCTTCATTTACCCCATTAATGGCTTGGGTAACATCGGTACATTTTGTGGTAGTATCGGGGCAAATTGGAGTTACTTCTGAATAAGAAACAAAAACCCAAGCGCCAACCAAGGTAGGGGTTCCACAACCCTGCCCTTGAAAAACCACAGAGAATTGAGGATTCAAAGTATTGGGTGCATTAGGGTCAGTAAGGTCAGGAGTCGCGGCTCCGTCACAATCATAATATGTTTTATGTAATATCCTTCGGATACAAGGGTTATTCAGCGGAGCCGGCCCACAGATATAGGTTATATCAGCTCCCATAAAATGGGTGGCCTGAACCGAATCCGGCATCATAACCATTAGGAGCATTATTAATCCGATTATATAATTCTTCAACTTCATTTCAACAGATAAAAATAGTAAAGTAAAGGTAACTACTTTCAATACAAAAATATCAGTCCTCAGTTGAATGGCATAAACCTAAGGTTCAACCGCAACCTAATCCAACTTAGCGGCTTAGGGGATTAGTTTTCCGATCATTTGAAATTTTTGAAATACACTTTCGGTATGCGGGGCTAAGGGTAATTCATCCGTTAGATCTTGCCCTGCCCAATGTTCATAATGTTTTCCATTGTGCCAAAGTCGGCTGGGGGAGACGTCATAAATGATTCCTTGCCAAGCCACCCAAACCTCGGGTCGGTCTTGGCCATTTCTCAAAGCCAATTGAGCCCGGCTAAATTCAGGCAGTTCCATATTCAGTCAAGCAATACTGAAGAATCTGAACCGCATTGGTCGCAGCCCCTTTTCTAAGGTTATCGGCAGTTATCCATAAATTTAAGGTGTTGATTTGACTTTCATCTGCCCGAATTCTACCTACCCAAACCCAATCATTATTTTGACTCAATATAGGCATTGGATATTGATTAAGCGTTGGATCGTCCCAAACTTTTATGCCTGGAGATTGGGTCAGTTGTATTCGAGCTTCAACTGCTGAAATCGAATTTTGAAATGCTGCATTCACGGAAATAGAATGCCCACCAACCACCGGAACTCTTACTGCTGTTGCCGAAACCTGAAGTTCCGGGATACTTAATATTTTTCGGGACTCATTTACCAGTTTCATCTCCTCACGGGTATAACCATTTTCCAAGAATACATCACAATGTGGAATACAATTTAGATCAATGGGCCAAGGATAAAATTTTTCCGGGGATTCTCCCATCCTTTCTCCCAACAATTGATCAACAGCTTTTTTACCACTTCCTGTGACCGATTGGTAGGTAGATAAAATGATTCTTCTCAAACCCCAAATCTGATGTAAAGGATTTAACGCCATCACCAATTGAATCGTAGAACAATTGGGGTTAGCAATTAATCGAGCTCCTTTTATTTGGTCAGCATTGATTTCCGGAACAATTAAAGGCACGTTAGGGTCCATCCGCCACGCCGATGAATTATCAATTACACAAGTTCCATTTTCTACAAACCAAGGAGCAATTTGTTTACTGGTTTCTCCTCCTGCAGAAAACAAGGCAAAATCAGGTTTCTCAGCCAAAGTGTCTGCCACAGATAAAACTTTAATTTGCTGATTTCCGAAAGGGATTTCTTTTCCTACGGAATTTTCAGAAGCACAGGCAATTATTGAATAATCCTGAAACCCTTGTTCTATCAGTATTTTAAGCATCTCTCCTCCTACCAATCCCGTCGCTCCGACAACAGCAATTTTCATGTTAACATTTAATTAATAAAGTTGAGCCCCTAATTTGGTTAAATTTATCCGCTTATTGCAAAACAAAACCCTTTAATAATGATTCACGCAGGCAAGTCGCTCCTATTTTGTTTCTTATCTTTTTTTTCGATTTCCATTTTTGCCCAAAACTGGTCTGATAACTTTAATGATGGAGATTATACCTCAGGATCAAAAATTTGGTCCGGGGAAACCTTATTGTGGCAGGTAAACTCCAATCAATTACAAAGTAATGGTCCTGCTGCCACAGATACTTTATATTTAAGTACCTCCAGCACCAATGCCTTGGATGTTGAATGGGAATTTTATCATCGCTTAGCATTCAATCCTTCGTCTAATAATTATAGTAATGTTTGGCTAATATCCGATTCTGCAAATATTTCACACCCCAATAATAGTGGTTACTACATTAGATTGGGTTCCACAAATGATGATTTAAAATTATATTATCGAAATGGGGTAAATGCTCCTGTATTATTAATTGACGGTACAGATGGGATTTTAAATAATTCAAACAATACCTTAAAAGTTAAAATTAACCGTTCCAATGCAGGAGTTTGGAATTTATACGTGGATGTTACGGGCTTGGGGTCTTCCTATCAACTCGAAGGAAGTGCAACAGACAATACATTAACTACTTCTGCTTATTTCGGGGTTGAAGCTCGTCATACCTCTTCCAACCGGACTTTTTTTTATTTTGATGATTTTGCAGTCACCAGCCCTATCCCCCAAGATAATACCCCCCCTACAGTATTAAGTGCCAGCGTAAGTGCTGCAAATCAAGTTGACGTAACTTTTAGTGAAGCCGTAGATTTAACGACTTCTCAACAAACCGGTAATTATTCCTTAACTGGAAATACGGTTACTTCAGCAACTCGGATTAGTAGTTCTGTAGTTCGGGTGGTTTTCCAAAATAATCTTCCTACCTCTCAAACGCTTACGCTACAAGTAAGTGGGGTGAAAGATGCTTCGGTAAATTTGAATACCATGACTCCCGGATCCGTCAATTTTATTCGGGGTTCGGTTCCCACTTGGATGGATGTAGTCATCAATGAAATTATTGGTGATCCGTCTCCAGTTGTGGGATTGCCAGTGGTCGAATGGATAGAATTATATAATCGTTCTGCGACCCAATCTTATAATTTAAAGGATTGGAAAATTTCTTCTCGTTCTACCGGAGCTCCTACTTTATTATCCTTGCCCGACTTTGTTTTAGGTCCTGATACTTTTGTAGTAATATGTACTGTTAGCGGAAGAGATTCCTTTAATACCGCTACCATTCAAGTTTTAAATCCTTCCGGGTTTAATTCTAACTTTTTAACCAATGGGGGATTAACCGTTGGCTTAATAGACAGTACAGGAGTTCCTCTGGATTCTGTTTCTTATTTAAGCAGTTGGTACCAGGATGGGGTAAAATCGGGAGGAGGATGGACAATAGAAAAAATTAATCCGGGAGATACCTGTACTGATCCTGCAAATAATTGGATTGCCTCAGTTGACCCCAGTGGAGGAACCCCTGGTCGAGAAAATTCAGTCTATTCTTTAAACAATAATTCAACCCCCTTAACCATAACTTCGGTTACTATTACGGGTCCATCCCAAGTTACAGTTTGTTTCTCCCAAAAATTAGAAATCACCACTGCCAGTAATGCGTTGAATTTCTCTGCCAACCATGGCCTTGCAGTTCAACAAGTGCTACCTCAAGGTCCGGGCTATACTTGTGTGGTCGTGAATTTTGCAACTCCTATTCAACAAGATACTAACTATATATTGTATGTAAATGGAATTCAAAATTGTTATCAATCAGGTCCCTTTAATTTAAATAATGGATTTATTCAATATGGTCCTGGCGCAGTTCCCAATTATCTGGATGTGGTGATTAATGAAATCATCGGAGATATAAGCCCAGTAGTAGGGCTACCTGCTGTTGAATTTATTGAGTTACATAACCGAACTCAAAGTACTTTTAATTTATCAAACTGGAAAATCACCTCTCAAACCGGAACAGGTACAGTAACTACTTTATCTCTTCCTTTTTTTATACTACAACCCGACTCTTTCGTGATTGTTTGTACCACCTCTGATAAGGATTCTTTTGATCTTTCCACCGTTCAGGCTATTAATCCTTCCAGTTTTAGTTCTAATTTTTTAACGACTACGGGAAAAACTTTGAATCTGTTAGATAGTTTCTCCAACAGAATTGATTCAGTGACTTATAATCCGGCCTGGTATCAGGATAATACTAAAGATGATGGAGGATGGACGATAGAGAAGATTAATCCAGGCGACACTTGCAGTTTACCCTATCAAAATTGGATTGCCTCCAATGACCCATCTGGCGGAACTCCGGGTCGTCAGAACAGTGTGTTTAATTTAAATACCAGTCTTACCCCTCCTGCAATATCCAGTGCTACGGTAACCGGTGCATCTGAAGTGACCTTATGTTTTAACCAACGTATGGATCCTGCTACGCTTACCCAATTAAATAACTACGTTATTAGTTCTGGATTGTCGGTAACCCAAGCAGCCCCGGTAAGCCCCGGTTATACTTGTGTAGTATTAACCTTAAATGCTCCAGTTCAGTTAGATACTTTGTATAGTTTGAATGCAAATTCAGTTAACAATTGTCAGCAAACCGGACCGGTTAGTCTTCAAACCAATTTTATTCAATACAGTCCAGGCGCTACACCCAG
>RFSG01000092.1 GCA_009924095.1 Sphingobacteriia bacterium | reverse complement strand
TCAAGAACAAAATCGAGTTAATTAATTACTAAAAATATATTATACCAAAATAATTAAAATAAAATATACGATTTGAATCCACCATAAAAAAGAAATTACAGGAAGGGATTTATTGGGGGATAGAACTTTTTGGTAATGCAGGGTTAAGGTAAATACTAAAGTTAAAATAAACCAGGCGAAATAATTTTGAATCGGCACTTGTGCGCTATTCCAATACCAATACTGTAATTTAATCGCTGCGGGTTCCATGATTACATCAAATAGGGTTGCAATTAGGGCTGCAAAAAATGGGGATATCCAATTTCCGGATAAAAATCTATTCGACAAATAATACGCAAATCCCCCCATCATAACCCAAGCCATTCCAATGGATACAGGTACATTCCCGATGCGAATCCCTAATAAATTACTGTAAGCGTATTCTCCAAATATTAATCCGGTTTGCACGCCAATGATTTCAGCACTCAGTCCGGTAATTCCTAATCCGGCCAAGATAATAAATAAAGTTATGGGTTTAGGACTTTCTTTTGCTAGGCGAATTACACCATAAAGCCCAATGCTCGTTAATATGGGACCAGCGCTCCAATCTCTTAAGGTTTGAAACCAACCTAAATAATACCATAAAGCTCCAGCGGGAAATATTATTCCACTCAGCATCATTATAATTTTATCTCCTGTGGTTATCAGGCGTTCAGGTTTCTTCCTTTCCACTGTACGGTTTTATTTTTCCAAACTTGTAATGAATATAGGCATATTTCAAGTGCTTTAATAAAGGAAATTGGATGTAAGAATAAAGTGTGAAGTAAGGGATGTTTAAATTTAAGGCCTAAAGATAATTTAATTAACAAAATAATACTTAAGGGTATTACCCATTTTAAATTGAAAAATATTCCGATCCACGGCATTACAAATAAAGTAAAAAGAATAGATAAAAAAATGATTAGATTTAGAGACGAATATCCTGCTGCAGCATATACATTTTTTGAGAAGCCTGCGCGCAAAGCAGAAGCATCTAAGTACATTCTGCATTGTATTAAATTTCCTCCCGTAAACAACCTCATTTTTAATCCAGATTTATTAATATTTCTTGCTAAAGCAATGTCTTCTACAATTGTATTTTTCACTTTTTCATGGCCCCCAATTTTTTCATATGCCTCCTTTTTAAAAAACATCCATTGCCCATTTGCTGCTGCGAGAAAAGGGGATTTAAACCAGGTTATAAAAGAAATGGGCAGAAACGTGTATAAGAAAAAATCTATCCAAGGGATAATTTCTTTTTCTAATGCAGTAGGCATAATTTGTTTCGGAAATACCGTTAAAAAATCAAGCTTATGTGAAATTAAAGTAGAAATAGTAGCCGATATTGCATTTGCACTGGGTATCACATCTGCATCCATAAATAAATAATAATTTCCAGTGGCTTGTTTTGCAAGTTGATGACAGGCATAATTTTTTCCAGTCCATCCTTCAGCCAAATTTTTTCCGGTTATAATTTTAATTCTGGAATCCTGAATTGAATAATTTTTAATTTTTTGCAAAGTTCTGTCTATAGATTGGTCATCTAATAAAATAAATTCAATTTCAGGATATGCAGTAGATAGTAATGCAGGCAGTAAAACATCAATATTTTTTTCTTCATTTCTTAAAGGAATTAATACACTTATTTTGGGGAAGGATAGGGGAGTGCCATAAGGGATGCGAACCCAAAAGCAATTAAATAGCGCAATACCTGCCAATAGAAGCAAAGGAATCGTAAGGAGTAAAATTACCCAATCAATGGGGGTTAATGGGCTTGCCAGCCAATAAATTTCCATAATTGGATTGATGTAACATTTGACTCGTTTCTGCCTGTAAGGAATTCATGGCAAGCGTTAATTGGGTAGGATCTTTTAAATATTCTGCAAATGGAATGAATTGACCCGGCAATATAAATAATACCGGTTTTCTTTCATTTAAATGAACAATGCGAAAATGAATAGGGAGAATTTCTGTTGGATAATTCGATTTAATTAGTTTTAATCCTAATTTTAATTCATAGGGTTTCCCAGTTTCAGGGATTATTTTTCCTTGCGGAAAAAAAACGAATATGTTTTCGGGAATTATTAGGTTAGTGCTATACCGAATGAATTTTAGCACATCCTTGGGTTCAGTAGGGGCAAATCCACAAGCACCAATATTTTTAAAGAAATAATATTTTTTTAATTGTTCGGATAACATTAATACTCTGAAATCCTTTTTCCAGTAAATTTTGTTGATCCAATAGACTATAAATCCATCATACCAACTGCTGTGGTTGGGGGTAATAATACAAGCATTGTTATTCGGAATTTCAGGAATGGTTTTTAAAGAATATATTGCGGAGAAATCAGACTTAAATAAATACCTTAGGTATCGAATAAATATATAATCAGCCCATTTTTTAGGAGTAGGATAAATCATAAAGGAAAGTCCTTCATTAGTAAATGGGCTGCATGTTTTCCAGATAAAACTACTAAAGGCATACCTCCGCCCGGATGTGCACTTCCTCCTGAAAAATATAAACCTCTTAATTCTTTACAACGATTGGGTTGACGTAAAAATGCAGCAGATTGTGAATTGGAAGAGATGCCATAAATACTGCCCGCGTTTGAATGGGTATTATTTCTTAAATCTTCGGGAGAAATAATATGTTCAGTTATTATATTTTCGGGCAATATTTCGACTCCTTGTTTTTTTAGTTTTGATAAAATTCTTTGCTTCATTAGGATTATAGTGGATTCCCTGTCAGGACTATTTTTTTGTAAATACGGCATATTAATTAATACAAACCAATTTTCCCCATTTTCCGGTGCATGTGACCTATCCGATTTGGACGTGATCGAGACATATACAGTTGGATCTGTTGGATTTATTTTTTGGATAAATATATCGTCGAATTCTGCTTTATAGTCTTCGGAAAAGAAAATATTATGATGACTCAATTCAGGATGTTTTTTATTAATTCCCCATAAAAATACTAATCCACTGCTGGAGGGTTCCACTTTTGCAAGTTTTTCAGCTTTTAATATTTTGGGTTGGATTAAATGTGAATGGGTAAAAACTACATCCGCATTACATATTATTTTATTCGTAGGAATATATTCTCCGGAAGATAACTTAATTCCTGTAATGGATTTATTTTTATGTTGTATTTCAGATACCTCGGTTTCGTAGGAGATTATTACTCCTAATTCAGTAGCTAATTTTACGAATGCTTCAATTAATCTATATATTCCTCCTTTTACATACCAACTTCCTAATGTCATTTCAACATGGGGAATAATATTTAAGGTAGCTGGGGCTTGATAAGGGTTAGAACCATTATAGGTTGCATATCTATCAAACAATTGAATTAAATGCGTAGAATTAAAAAAAGATTTGTTTGCTTGATGAACACTTCGGAAGGGGTCAATTGCGCGTAGATTAATTAAGGTATTCCAAGTTTTTATTTTGAATAAATGACGATAATCCCATAAAGGACTTAATAAAAATAGGTCAGCAGTTAGATTATATATTTTGGCGCAATAGTTAATATATTTTTTAAAATTTATTTCTTCTGATTTTAAATTCTCAGGAAGATTTTGGCTAAATTGTTCTGGATTTCTCCAAGCATTTACAATAGTATGATCTGGATAAAAATATTTACAGATGGGGTCTATAGGAATGAAGGATAAATAGTTTTCAATATTTTTATGGGCTTCAGAAAATATATCTCGAAAGACAAAATCCATCGTCAGTAAACTGGGACCTGTATCGAATCTAAATCCATCTGAAACAATTTCGTTGGCTTTTCCTCCAGCTTGTTTGTTTTTTTCTAATATTCTGACTGAATAGCCTTGGGAAGCTAAAGTGATAGCACTTGCTAGTCCTCCAAGTCCGGAGCCAATAATGATAACAGAATTTGATTTCAAAGTCAAACAGTTTCAACACGGATTCAGGTAAGAAAGTTTCTATGCAAGGAAATTTTGGAGGCAAAATATTACTAATAGTGTTATTGGGGTGAGTGATAAAATAATTGTTGATAAAAGTATTTCATTTTTTGTTGGATTCGGTTTTCGGAACTTCTAAATTTGTTATATTTGTTTGAGCGTGTAGTTATTACACTTCAAAAAACAGGCTTTCTCCTTTTCAATGGAAAATTTTTACAAGATTTCTTTTTTGCTTTTCTCCTTAGTTCAGTGTTGTAATCGCTATTTAGGTCTCCGGATAAATAAATTTTCCAGTATTTGGGGATTAGCTTTCTTGGGGATTGCGATTCACGCGTATGGTCAAACGCAAACCTTTAACTACACGGGCTCTGCCCAAACTTTTGTGGTACCTACTGGGGTTACCTCCCTTACGGTGGAAGCCTGGGGAGCTAAAGGAGGGAATTCAGGATATACCGGTGCGAATGGAGGCTATACCCGGGGAACGATTACCGTTACTCCTGGTCAAACCATAAATGTTTATGTAGGAGGACAAGGTGCATTACCAGCCGGTGGATGGAATGGAGGAGGAAATGGTGGATCTACTTCCACTGTAGGAGCAGGAGGGGGGGGGGCTTCTGATATTAGAATTGGCGGTTCTGCTTTGGCCGATCGGGTGATGGTGGCAGCAGGAGGGGGTGGATCCGGTGGATCTACCATTTATAATGCTACTGGAGGGGCAGGAGGTTCAGGAACTTTCTGTGCTTCTCCATATGGAAATGGTGGGCAAGGTGGCGGAGGATGTGCAATCGGAGGTAATGGGGGGTGTGCTGGAGGGGTAGCAAATAATTATGGAACAGGAGGTGCTGGAGGAGGACTTACCTCCGGTGGGGCGACGTCAGGATCAGGTACAGGTGTATTCGGAACTGCCGGCACCTTAGGAATTGGAGGAGTAGGTGGGAATTTTGCCGGTCGTAATGGTGGTGGCGGTGGTGGCGGTGGGTATTATGGAGGCGCAGGAGGAATGTCAGGTAACGGAGGATGTAATGGAGGCGGAGGCGGAGGATCCTCTTATGTAGATAATTCTATTTTTAGTTCGATAACCTTAACAGGTGGTAATAATGCTGGCGACGGTCGAGTAACCTTTACCTGGACAGTACCCAATTGCAGCGGCACTCCCAATGGAGGAACAGCAACTGCCAACGGAGTGAGTCCCTTAAGTCTTTGTTCAAACGCAAGCATCTCTTTAAGTTCTACTGGAATTACTACCGGAAGTGGAATTACCTATCAATGGCAATCTGCCCCTTCCTCAACAGGTCCATGGACAAACATTTCCGGGGGTACCACTGTTCCTTATTCTTTGACCCCTGTGTTCAATACTTGGTATCAAGTTTTGGTTAATTGCTCTGTCTCGGGCAGTCAAAGCGTGAGCACTCCCGTTCAGGTAACAGGGGGAGCACCAACCGGAGGAACAGCGCTTGCCAACGGGGTTAATCCTTTAAATATTTGTACCGGGCCCAGCTATACTTTGACTTCCACCGGAATCACCACGGGAACTGGAGTTACGTATCAATGGCAATCTGCTCCCTCTTCTACCGGTCCCTGGACCAACGTTTCAGGAGGTACCACCATGCCCTTTAATACCTCAGCATTGGTAAATACCTGGTATCAGGCGCAGGTGACGTGTCCTATTTCGGGAAGTCAGACCATCAGTTCACCAGTTCAGGTAAACATTGCTCCGATTGCATCACCCTCGGCCTTAAATACTACCATCACCTGCGGTTCCTCTGCAACTTTAGTCGCAACAGGATCTACTTCATCATACCAATGGTATGATGCACCGATAGGAGGTAATTTGTTGAGTTCATCAGCAACTTTGGTGACACCTGCATTAGGTGTCAGCACCACTTATTATGTACAGGCTACGAGCGGAACCATAACTGGTAACCATGTATTTGGATTTACCGGGTCGGTACAAACCTGGACCGTGCCTTCAGGGGTAACCTCCATTACAATTGATGCAATAGGTGCCTCCGGTGGAAATATTACGAATTATGGAAATGCAGGAAGGGGTGGTAGGTTGCAGACCACGCTTGCCGTAACGCCCGGACAAACCCTTAACATTTATGTTGGGGGTACTACCACCACAATAACAGGTGGATATAACGGGGGAGGGAATGCTTCCAATTCAACCTGGGCAAGAGGTGGAGGAGGTGCCACTGATATACGTATTGGAGGAACCACCCTCGCAGATCGTGTTGTTGTCGCTGCTGGTGGAGGAGGTTCCGGATATAACTGCTCAACAAATAATCATGGTGGAAATGGTGGAGGACTGATAGGAGCAGATGGATGGCAATGTAATAGTCAAACCTCTTATGTAGGCTTGGGAGGAACCCAAACTGCAGGCGGGGCATTTGGAAATAATTTGGGTCAAGGATGCGGAACGGCTGGTACCTTAGGAATTGGCGGAACTGGTGCTTGTACCTATGGTGGCGGTGGCGGAGGTGGATACTATGGAGGCGGTGGCGGTGGCTTCGGTGGAGGCGGTGGAGGTAGCAGTTGGGTTACCCCAACCGGTAGTTCGGGTACCACAAATACAGCTGCTTTCAACACGGGTAATGGTCAAATTACCATTAGTTATTCTCAAACCCTTTGTGCAAGTGCTCGAGTACCAGTTGTAGTTACCGTACCCCCAACGCAATCTAATCCAACTGCCCTGGGTACTACGATTAACTGTGGAACTTCTGCAACTTTAACTGCGACAGGATCTACTGGAAATTATGTTTGGTATAGTGCCCCAAATGGAGGAACAGTCCTTGCGACTACCTCTTCCTTTACCACTCCAACACTTACAGCTACAAATACTTACTATGTGCAGGCTACTACGAGTAGTCCGGGAGGAACAGCTTCCTTTTCTTTCACTGGATCCCCTCAAACCTGGACAGTACCTTCTGGGGTAACCTCAGTAACCGTGGATGCACGAGGGGCTTCGGGAGGAAATATTACCAACCAAGGGAACCCTGGTTTAGGAGGAAGGGTGCAAGGTACAATATCTGTAACACCGGGTCAGGTACTCAATATCTATGTTGGGGGGACTACCACTACAACTACAGGTGGGTACAATGGTGGAGGTAATTCAGGAAGTACCAGTTTCACCCGTGGGGGTGGAGGAGCAACCGATATCCGTATTGGGGGAACTGCCTTAACGAACCGGGTGTTAGTAGCAGCTGGGGGAGGGGGATCCGGATATAACTGTTCAAATAATAATCATGGAGGTAACGGGGGAGGAACTACTGGAGCAGATGGTTGGCAATGCGGTTCACAAACTACTTATGTTGGTATAGGAGGAAATCAAACCAACGGGGGAGCTTTTGGTAATAACCTAGGACAAGGTTGTGGTACCGCTGGAACTTTAGGCATTGGGGGTAATGGTGCCTGTACCTACGGTGGCGGTGGCGGTGGTGGATATTATGGTGGTGGTGGCGGTGGCTACGGCGGCGGTGGTGGCGGTAGTAGTTGGGTAACTCCTACAGGTAGTTCTGGTATTACCCATACTCCTGCAAACAATACCGGAAATGGACAAATATCCTTAACCTGGACAGGTCAATCTTGTGGAAGTCAATTGGTGCCAGTGGTAGTTACTGTTAATCCGGTTACAGTTCCAACTACCTCGAATGTTTCTATGTGTAGCCCGGGTTCTACAACCCTTACTTGTTCAGGTTCCACAGGCACCTATGCTTGGTACTCAGTTCCCACAGGAGGAACGCCTATTAGTACTACTTCTTCCTACACTACTCCTTCTTTATTGACCAGTACTACTTATTATGTTGAAGCTATGAGTAGTAGTATATCCTGTACGCAAAATTCCTTGGCTAATATATTGACCAACCTGAATACTAATCAGGGAGCTATCATTTCTACGATACCATCGCCTTATAATTTTGCAATGGATGGTCCAGGAGGGGTAAACTCCACTTATATTTCAGATGGAGGAAATGATATGTATGATGGTGGGAATTATTTAAACACAAACTATCTAACCAACTTCACCTATTCTAATAATACCATTTTATCTTCAGGTGCTTTTGGTACCGGTAGTCAATATTTTACACTTAAAACTACTAGTGGATTATGGGTACTGGCTGCGGATATGAATAATGTTACCTGGTTTGAATTAACCGGTAATAATGGAGCGGATGGCTTTGGCAACGTAGATGCTACTTCCTTCAATGTAACCGTAGGTTGTCAAACTTATAATGTATTCTTAAAGCGCGTTTATAATGCAGGAGACCCCTCTATTAATCAGATGATTATTATTCCTCAAAATGGAGGAGCCTCTCAAACCTGGTCTACCAATACAGATAATACTCAGCATAGGGTTACCGGGATTAATACCAATACCCGTTTATATTATTTGTTGTATGCAGGAACCAGTGGGTTGTTTATCAATAATACCCAAGCACAAACGATAGCAACTACCTTCCTCACGCAGGTATCCGCAGCAGCAACTCCACCCCCTTTATGTGTGAGTGCTCGTGTTCCTGTAGCAGTAAACATTGGTGCTAATTTGGTGCCCACAGCCTCTATTGTTGCTAGCCCTAATTCCGCTATTTGTCAAGGAACCAATGTTTCCTTTAGTGCTTCAGTAACTAACTCAGGATTAACCCCTACTTATCAATGGTTATTAAATGGTTCCCCAATATTTGGACAAACCAATCTGAATTTTGCCTCAACTACCCTGAACAATAATGATCAAGTAAGCTTTGTGCTAAATGCTCCAGGTGCATGTATCACCCCAAATATTGTAAACTCAAATACGATAACCATGCAGGTAAATCCAGTTCCTGCCACACCATCTCCTGTCAATAATGGACCTTTATGTGCAGGTAGTACAGTTAATTTGTCTGTTGCACCAGTTTCCTTTGCCTCCTATGCATGGGCAGGTCCTAATAGTTTTGTCTCTACCTCTTTAATTAACTTTATTCCAGGAAGTACTGTAGCCATGTCAGGGGTATATTCATCCTGGATTTCCGTAGCCGG
The DNA here is from genome assembly GCA_009924095.1 of Sphingobacteriia bacterium. GTDB lineage: Bacteria > Bacteroidota > Bacteroidia > J057 > RFSG01 > RFSG01. The sequence continues at coordinate 1,226 of RFSG01000092.1, read as the reverse complement.
ATGTACCAGTTTACCTGGACTAACTACCCTTACAGTTACAGCACCTGTAGGTGCCCAAGTAATTGGATCAGCTCAAACCATTTGTAGTGGAAATTCACCCTCTACTCTAACGGGCGCAGCACCCACTGGAGGTAATGGTGTTTATGCCTATCAATGGCAAAGTAGTTTGAACGGAATTACCTTTGCCCCCATTACCGGAAGCGTAAATCAAACGTTAAATTCTGTCCCTTTAACTGTTACCACATACTTTAGAAGAGTAGCTACTTCCGGCGCTTGTGCACCTCAAACCTCCTCCCAGATTCAAGTATGGGTTGATTCTTTGATTGGTAGTAATGTTATTCAAAGTAACCAAACCCTATGTGCTGGAAATACAGCTCAAGCTTTAACCGGTACGATTCCAACGGGTGGAAATGGTAACTACAGTTATAATTGGGAGTCTAGTTTAAATCAAACCACCTGGAATTCTACGGGTATTAATACCCAAGGCATCTCCCCAGGTAGTTTATTAGTTTCTACTTATTATCGAAGAGTCATAGGGGCTGGAGTTTGTAATCCATCTACCTCAACCCAAGTTGATATAGTTGTAGATCCTATTGTTTCGGCAAATACAATTTCAGGTGCTCAAACCATTTGTATAGGAACTACCCATCAAGCCTTAACCGGAAGTACCCCTTCTGGAGGCAATGGCGCTTATTCCTTTGATTGGGAAAGTAGCTCAGATGATATCAATTGGATTTCAACGGGTGTGACCACACAAGGATATGCAGGAACAGTTCTGAATGCCTCAACTTATTTCCGCCGCTCCGTAGTATCTGGCCCTTGTGGAAATATAAGCTCGAGTTTGTTTATTAAAGTGGATTCCCTAATCGGAAACAATTCCATCCAAGCTAATCAAACGATTTGTTTCGGAACAGCACCTCAGCTTATTTCAGGTAGCCTTCCATCTGGAGGTAATGGTAACTATGTTTATGGTTGGGAGTCAAGTTTAAATCAAATAGGATGGGCTAATGCAAATACTACTGTTCAGAACTATACTTCAGGGAATTTAAATGCAACTACTTATTTCCGGAGATCAGTTTCTGCAGGAGTTTGTCCTGGTACTACTTCTCAAACTTTAGAAGTGAAAGTGGATTCCTTAATTGGTAATAATACCATTACTGGAAGCGCTACCTTATGTGCCCTTCAAACCGGCCCAGTATTAACGGGTAGCACGCCAAGTGGAGGAA
>RFSG01000091.1 GCA_009924095.1 Sphingobacteriia bacterium | reverse complement strand
AAAAAAATTGTAAGGCTAATATTATTCTGACTTAAATAATACTTATTCGATTATAATTTATGAATTTATAACAGAAGATGGTCTATTATTTTTCCGTTATTAAATATTGATTATCTCTCTAAAAATAATTTGGATACTCGTCTCTGAAAAGGATAAACTAAAATACTGAAAATTATTTTTGGCCCATAAACTAAAAATTCCGCGCATTTTTATTCCCTATTGAAACGAAACCTCCCAGAACCGAATCCCAGTAAGACTTATCATTAATTCTTCATCATTAATATTTCTTTATTCACTTTTCGTATATTTAGATTTTTAATCCCAGAAATGGAAGAGCGGGGACAAAAACTTCAGCATATCCTCCACAATGCCATTGACCCCAAAAAGGTATGGGGAACCTCTTTTGGAATTCAATATCAAAACCAACCCTGGTTCGGATCTAGCGGAAACTTATCTACCCAAAATCAATTTTTTATCGCTAGTACCACGAAGTTATTTGTAACCGCTATCCTGCTTCATTTAGAGGCCCAAAAGAAACTTTCTCTCCAAGATCCCATTGCTAAATATCTATCTCAAGATATCTTAACGGGACTTCATGTCTTAAATAATCAGGATTATTCAAATCAAATTACCCTTAGAAATTTACTCGCCCATACCTCGGGTATTCCGGATTATTTCCAACAAAAAAATAAATCTGGAAAAAGTTTGGAAATGGATATTCTCACAGGACATGATCAATCTTGGACGTTTGAAAAATGTTTGGAAATCAGTAAATCCATATCTCCCAAATTTATTCCTAACACGCCCGGTAAAACGCATTATTCAGATACAAATTTTCAACTACTCGGAAAAATAATTGAAAATATTACTTCTAGATCTTTTGTCGAAAATTTAAATGAAATTATTCTAAATCCTCTAGAATTATCCAATACGTATTTATATACTGATCCTACTGATAATCGTCCTCAAAAAATGTATTATAAAAACAAGGTAATGGATATTCCACTTGCGATGTCTTCATTTGGACCGGATGGAGGAATGGTCTCTACTTCCCCAGATTTATTGAAATTTATTATTGCATTCTTTACCGGAAAATTATTTCCGATTTCATTCCTGAATTATTTAGAAGTGTGGAATAAATTATTTTTTCCTTTGGAAGCTGGGGTAGGTATTCAAAGATTTAAATTGCCTTGGATATTAAATCCCATGGGGACAATCCCAGTAATCATGGGACATTCGGGTTTATCTGGGGCATTAGCTTATTATTGTCCAGAAAAAGATTTATACATTGCAGGTACCGTAAATCAAATTGCATTTCCCGATACTTCTTTTCGTTTAAGCATTAAATTAATTCAATCTGCCCTTAAATAATTAAGTCCAATCAATTATATTTCTAATTATTGATTGTATCAGTTTTCAATATTATTATTTATAAGAATACTCCAAATGCCAGAAAATTAATATTTTATTATTGAAGATTTATTCTAAAATTTGAATAATAATAAAGTTCATGAAAAGTGTCCTATTGTTTTGTTTGAGCCTAACCATTGCGCTTCCCTTATTAGCCCAAGTGAATTGTATGCAAATTGGAGTTGGTCTTTCAGGTCCAGCCTATTGGGAAGGGGGAGAAAATCCATTTATTGACCAAATGAAAGCAAGAGGAGGCTGGATTACTTTTGCCGCATCTGGAGGAGGTGCATGGGATACCCAACATGCAAATGAATTTCACTATGATTCAAATGGATATCCAGATAGCGGAGTGCCTTATATTACTTCCGGAGGATCTGAAAAATTAAGACTCGTAGTTTCTGCCTCCGCCCGGATTCCGCAACAAACCTATGTTTTTTTATATGATGGAAATGGCTCTTTTACCTTCAATGGATTCACAGTAGGAAGTTCCACTCCAGGAAGAATAGTCGTGACTTGTAATACTACCGGAAATGCTTGGATTCATATTGATTCTTCTGCAATCACGCCCAATCACGTTAGAAATTTCAGATTGGTACCCATCGCTAATGAGTTTAATCATGAACAATTATTATTTCGCCAACCTTTCTTAGATAAATTAGATACCTTTTATGCCATACGTTTTATGGATTGGTTTAAAACCAATGGAAACGACCTAAATACCTGGAATCAACGTATCCTAAAATCGTATTATACCCAAGCCTCTGCCAGAGGAACTGCTTATGAATATGCGATTGAATTATCCAATAGAACAGGCAAACACCCTTGGGTTTGTGTCCCGCATTTAGCTGATTCCAATTATATTGCACAAATGGCAACCCTATTTCGGGATAGCTTAGATACTACCCTATCTGTGTATTTGGAATACAGTAATGAAGTGTGGAACTATCAGTTTTCCCAAACCCAATGGATCAATCAAACCGGGCAATTTTATCCTTCTACTTGGCCCCCCAATCCCTTATATGACGCGGGACAATCCTTCGCCTACAATGCTGGGAAACTAGCTGCCAGAACCTTTCGAATCTGGAGAAATGTTTGGGGAGCCGATAGCTTACGAGTAAAAAGAGTATTGGCTACGCAAGCAGCCAATAGTTTTGTTGCTGCCGAAAACATTGCTGCAGTAAATCATCAATATGATTATTTAAGTCCTGCCTGGTATTTTGGTATTTCCCCAAATCAGGCGAATGCTTATACCAGTAGTACAACCCCCGTTCAAATTATTGACTCTTGTAGATACGCCTTCTTTAATAGTTACTTAACAGATTTTAAAGATCATTATACTTTAGCCAATGCAGACCAAGCGAAAGTAATTCATTATGAAGGAGGTCAACATATCTCTGCTTACGGAAATACCAGCAACCCTGCATTACAAGCCATGTATGATGCACAAATACATCCCAATATGTACACTTTATATGATCAGGTTTTGGATAGTATGCGCGTTTGGGGTTCAGAACTCGCTATGGCATTTGTATTAGGCGGAGATAATAGTCAATATGGATCTTGGGGTCATATTAGGTCGGTAGATTCTACTAGTTCATCTACCTATTCCCCAAAATTTGAAGCTTTATTAAATAATTTGCCGAGTACCATTCCGGGTTGTACGCCAATTAATAGTAGAAATAATGATAAATCAATAAGCCATTGGAATATATATCCGAATCCTGTTCATGATAAATTATTTATTCAATCGGAAGAGGATAAAACGCCAATTAAAATAAACATGTTTTCTGCTACTGGAATTCAAGTAATATTTGAAAGAATTATTCATTCGACCACAGGAATAGAGGTTTCAAATATTCCCTCAGGTATTTATTTTATTCAAGGAACAACACCTACTGGAGAAGTAATATTTTCCGGCAAAATAAATGTACTGCATTAATTAAAAAACGAATCCCTAAATAATCCTAAATTTAGGGGTGATTAAATATTTCTCTAGGAAGGAAAACCTTCTGGTATTTTTTATTCTTGTAATAGCCTCCATTCTAAGACTATGGGATTTATTTTCTATTCCCTTTACTTATGATGAATTTAGTGCTGTTTTTAGAACCCGGTTTAATGACTTTTCAACTTTAATTGCTAATGGAGTTAAGATAGATACACATCCTGCGGGAGTTCAGATTTTTTTGTTTTATTGGGTAAACTGGTTTGGTGAAATAGCCTGGATAGTAAAATTGCCGTTTATTTTATGCGGCATATATTCCGTTTATTTAACATATAAATTAGGAAAACTATGGTTCCCTGAAACCACGGCGTTATTGGCAATGGCCTCTTTGGCAACGCTTCAATATCCAGTAATGTATAGCCAAATTGCTAGGCCTTATGCGATGGGAATGTTAACCTGCGTAGGTATGGGGTATTGTTGGTCGAAAATAATACAATTAAAAGATCATTGGAGCATTAAATGGCAAATTGGATTTATATTAATGGCTTCCGCCTCCTCTTATATCCATCACTTTAGCTTGTTATTTACTGCACTTCTTGGAATAACAGGATTGTTTTTAATTTCGCCAAAATTTAAATTACACTATATTTTATCAGGTTTAATAATTTTCGTTTTATATGTACCGCATTTATCCATTTTATTTACACAAATAAATATGGGAGGCATTGAAGGCTGGCTTGGAAAACCCCCATCAGATTTTTTACTTCAATATTTTAAATATGTTTTTCAATTTTTTCCACCTGCAATTATTACCCTAGTGGGTTTAACAATAATCGGACTTTTAGAAAACAAATTTGATAAAATAAAATGTACAAAAGGGTTCGTATTTATTTTAGCTGTACTAATACCTTATGGAATAGGGCATCTCTATTCCTACTTTGTAAATGGCTTATTACAATATTCCATCTTAATATTTGGATTACCCTTTGCCTTAATTGGTTTATTTGCCCTATGCCCGAATTGGAGTGGAATTAAAAACTGGGCTGTGGTTATATTCGTTATGGGAATAAATATATATGCATTAATTCAGGTACGTAAACATTATTTATTATTTTATCATTCTCCGTATGCTGAATTTATGAAAGAACAAAATAACATAAAAAATAAATATCCCAATAGCTTAAGATTAATTCATTCGCATCCTAAAATATCCCAATACTATACTCACCTGATTCCAAATATGGATTCAAATTATTTTGACCTTCATGATTTTTCTGATTTAAATAATTTACGAACCGTTTTAACGCTTCAATCCAACATATCTGAGTATTGTTATTGGGGATATATTTCACATGCAGATCCGGCTTGGGAAAATTTAATCCGTGAATTTTATCCTCAGGTGGTTTGGCAACATAACCATGCAGAAGGAACATCCTTATTGTTGCGGAAACAACCTACGGAAAGAGCTTGTTTTGCCAAACATGAGTTTTTCCGTAAAATTCTGAAAGGATTTAATACATTTCCAATAAATACACTTCCGGGTTTTTTAAGTGCCGATCAAGAATATACACCTGCTTGGACAATTCCTCTTTCCTCTTCATGTTTTTCAAAATATGATGTAATTGAAATTTCTATTCCTGTAGAAATAAAAGATAGTATTCCAGAAGTGTTGTTGGTTTCAGAATTATGGGTAAAGGATAAACAAATAGATTGGAGAGCAACGCCATTAACCAAATGGACATTGCCTTTTGAACCTATACCCAGAGTAATTAACTGGCATCATGCGATAAAATTATCTGATATTCCTTATCCCAAAGGCGCATTATCTATAAAAGTATATTTATGGAATAAGGGAAAGGGTAATTTATCCTTGGGTTCAGCTTGTTTACGGATTCGTGAAGGAAATCTTTGGGTGTATGGTTTATTAAAGCCTTTAGGGAAAGAATAAGTTAATTTATTATAGATGCTTTTTTAATAAGTTTTTTGAGACGTATGCAGCTCAAAAAAAATAGCCAGCTATGCTGGCTATTTAATTAATAACATAAGTTTACTTTATCGGATAACCGTAATTGTTCCACCGGTTTGAACAGGAGTTCCTTGTGTAGTTATCCCCGTTACGGTATATACATAAGTTCCTTCTGGAACAGGTATTCCATTCAATGTTCCATCCCATCTAAAGTTCATATCCGTAGTAGTGTACACCTGATTTCCCCAACGATCAAACAAAGTAAATTGCATTTGCTGAATCATTCGGTATTGAAGGGATAAGAAATCATTCACCCCATCTCCATTTGGACTAAAAGCATTGGGTAGTATCACAAACATAAATTGCTCTACTTCTACATAATTGCTTTTCAAAATGGTATCTCTACATCCAAAAGAATCTACTACTAACAATCGAACTGGATATGTGCCCGGTGCTGTATATTGATGCACGGGATATAAACCTGTTCCGGTAATGCCATCGCCAAAATCCCAAGTGTAAGAAAATATCTGACTTCCAGGACGGGTCAAATTAAAGGTAACCGTTGCATTCGGCATTTGCACAACCGTTGGACTACCTGCAAAATCAACCGATGGGAGTTGTCGGACATTCGCATATACAGGGGTTCGGGTACTAAAGCAACCATTCTCATCTTGATACTCTACATACCATACTTGGTAATGTGTTAATCCTGGAACTGTCATGGTACTACCTTGACGGAAATATTGATCTTCTAAGGGCGAGTTATACCAATTGATTTGATAACCGGGAATATTAGCAACTGCCAACATTGCGGTTTCTCCTGGGCATAAGGTATCATTCACCACTTGTGGGGTAGGTACAGGAGCAGGATATACCAATCGGGCATGCGCTGTATCTACACAATTTTTACTATCCGATACGGTAACTACATAATAGCCAGGAGCCAATCCTGTTGCAGTAGAGGTACGTTGTGGACTCGTTGTATTCCATTGATAATTATATCCTCCATTACCTCCCGTTACTTGGGTTTGTGCAGATCCATTATCTATGCGGAAACATTGAGGCTGAGTTACACTTGCCCGTGCAATTAAACTATCCGGTTGATTCACGGAGGAAGAACCTGAAACTGAACAACCATTCATGTCGGTTGCCTTAACCTGATAAGTTCCTTTTTTTAGATTGTTAGCAGAAGGACCTATTTGCACAGGCACAGTATTCCACTCAAAAATATAAGGGGAAGTTCCGCCCGTACAGGTTACATCGATTACCCCATTACTTTCTCCAAAACATCTTACATCTTCAGGAACAAATGCCAATCGTAAGGGTGCAGGTTCAGTAATGGTAACAGTTTGGCTTTGAACACAACCTTTAGAATCTGTAACGGTAACGGTATGATTTCCTCCAGACAAGTTAGATACCGTTTGACCTACAGCTCCTGTTGACCATACATATCCATATCCTCCATTGCCTCCTGATGCTTGTGAGGTTGCCGTTCCGTCATTTCCTCCAGGGCAAGTAACTCCTGTCAATTGACTAGCTGCAACTTGCAACAAGATGGGTTCCATAACTGTTATGGTAGAAGTACCTTGACATCCATATCTATCAGTAACCACAACAGTATAGGTTCCAGCAGGAACTCCACTCAAAGAGGAAGTCGTATAAGCGCCAGGACTCCATAAATAGGTAAAGGTGGGAGTTCCTTGAGTATAAGTTCCAATAACTTGACCATCACTTCCTCCAAAACAAGATACGGGTAAGGAATCTAAATGCACCACTGGATTAGTATGCACCGTAACTGTAATCGGAGGGGCTATAGAAATACAGCCATTCGGATCTGTTATAGTCAAACCATAAGTACCAGTGCTCGTAACAGTTGCAAGCTGATTATTCAACAATGCATTATGACTCCAAAGATAAGTTGCTGGTCCAGCCGGACCTTGAAGGGTAACTGATGCACCCGGGCATAAATCTGTGGTTCCTAATGGAGTGATTAATGCGGGTGGATTGGGGTTAACCGTCAGAACGGATAAGGCTGCCGGAGAAGAGCAACCATTTAAAGTGTACACAACAGAATAGGTTGTGGTTTGCATAGGCGCAACCGTTATAGTGGCAGTAGTATATGCTCCAGGTGACCATAGATATGTTCCTCCTCCGGGTTGACCATCTGCCGATAATACTGAAGATTGTCCGGCACATATCGCAACATTTGAGGTTTGAACAACAGGAATTTGGAAAATGGTAATCGTAACCATTTGAGAGGTTTGAGGAGCACATACCCCAGCACTTACCGTCCTTCTGTAATAGGTGTTAACATTTAATGCCCCTGGCGAATATCCAGAAGTTACATTATTACCACTCGCTGCAATCCAATTGAGTCCATCTATACTTTCTTCCCAATAATATTGATATCCCCCATTTCCACCTGTAGGAGTTACTCCAGATAAAGCTCCCGGAGTTTGAGCAATACAAATACTTTGATCCGCTCCAATTACATCTGGTGAAATAAGAGGATCTACCCAAATTTCTACCGGTAAACTAATATCTACACAAAGCCCAGAGGTAACAATCCTTCTGAAATAGGTGGTTAAGCTCAAGGCTGTTGGGGTATGGTTTTGTAAGGTAGATCCTGTGATCTGAAACCAATTGATTTGATCTTGAGAACTCTCCCATTGATATTGATAGACAGAATTCCCTCCCCCAGGTACAGATCCTGTGATTTGTACAGGAGAAGTTCCCTGACAAATTGTTTGATCATTCCCAATTAGATTTGAATTTATGGTCGGATTAACCGTGGTGAAAGTATCCAAGAAGTTAACACATCCATTTACATCTACCAAGGTATAGGTAATGGTATGATTTCCAGTTAATGCTACTGAAGGGTCAAATAAAGCCCCTGAAATACCTGTACCCGAAAAACTTCCACCAGTTGGGGTTGCAGTCAATAAACTTGATGGACTGGTCAAACAATACACAGGGGATAAACCTGAAATAACAATATTAGGGGCTGGATGTATTCCCACAGTTAGCGAATCCATGGCAGTACATCCTCCGGTTCCTACTTGAACATATACTTTACCAGACCCTGTTCCCCATTGAACATTTATACTGGTAGTTCCTTGACCGCTGGTAATAGTTCCATTATTGGCAATCCAATTATAGGTTGCACCAGGAACGCTTGCAGTGGTATAGGTACCCGAACCGTTTGGACAAACCAATAAGGTTCCATTCAAAGGAGGGGGAGGTACGGCAGCACCACTTACTACTACGGTATCATCAGGGATACCACTACCTCCAAAGCCAGTTCCACATCCCCCTGTTATTACCGCACGATAAGTAGAGGTTGCACTTGGGGTAACAGTAATGGAAAGTCCAGTTCCAATCAAGGTATTGCTAGGCAAAGAATACCAACTTACGGTATAAGTGGGAATTCCATTAGGTGTCCATCTCCGACCTTCATTGCTGGTTGTCCATTGCGTATTGTTTCTACCAGTTACCACATCTGCAACTGCTCCGGTATGGTCATGTAACCCATGTACAGCATTACCACTGTTCCATCCCGGACATAAAGGCTTATTTGCAATATGTGTTTCAATCACATTTGTGGTTTCATAAATAATAATCTGACTAGTGTACAACAACCCTGTGCAAGAAAACATAGGAACGTTATTATAAGCAACTTTTAATCTTCTGAAAGGAGGAGTTCCATGCAATTGATACCGAATCTGTCCTCCTACGCCTGGATTTATATCCTGCCAAGGTCCCATAATCGTTCCACGAGGTGCGTTACCCGAATTAGTAGGTATTGGAACTGTTACCCAAGTAGAAGTTTGACCCGCAACAAATCCTAACCAATTATTCGAACCTATAATACAGTTGGTATATTGAACTCCAAAATAACAAAAGGGAAAGCCTATAGGTAAAATACCTGTTTGGCTATCATCAGATAAGAACACTGAAGTACCAGTTGTATATGAATCTGGATTATAAGCTGTAGTAGATTGTAAATAGCTCGTTGATGCCCGAATTCCCAGAATGTTTGTGTTCTGCGTATTTAACAAAGTTGCATTTAAGGTTACAGACCCAGGAAAACATATAGATACGTCTGGTCCTGCATCTATAAGCCTAACTTGTGCCTTTAAGGCCTGACCTGTTGAAAAGAGAAAAAGTAATCCAAATAGTATTCTTCCAAAGTTCATAATCCCGATCTCACGATTTATTTATCTATTGTTACTAATATGTAAAGAAACGGTTTGTCTCAATTAGTTGCACGTTGGGAATGTACGAATGGTAAAAATAGTATTGTCAATTGAGCCCAATAACCCAATAATTCTTTTTGCTGACAAAATTTCAGGTATTCTGTAAATTTTTCTGCTTGGTATTCCGTTTGTTCAGGGCAAGAAAAATTAAAAAACATCGTTTTACTTCTCAATACTATAAACATGAATATGAACTGGAAATCAATTCTTCATTTGACCCTTGCAGCCCTACTAGGTGGGGCAATTTCCCTTACTGGGTATTATGTTTTAATTGACAAACCTACCACTGGATTTGAAAGCAATGCTCCAATTTGGCAAACCGCTTATGGATCTCGTTCGAATGCTATTCCGGGGTTGGCAGATTTCAGAGCTGCTTCACATTTGGTAACCCCTGCTGTAGTGCATGTAAAATCTAGTTCCACAGCATCCTCTTCTTCTGCCCAAAGCGTAGACCCCTTTCGGGAATTTCGTGACTTTTTTGGCGATCGGAATTTTCAATTTGAAATCCCTGGTAATAATCAACCGAGATTGTCCTCCGGTTCAGGGGTTATTATTAGTACAGATGGATACATCGCTACCAATAACCATGTAATTGAGGGAGCATCTCAAATTGAAGTAGTTTTAAATGACAAACGCTCCTTCACGGCTGAAGTGATA
>RFSG01000010.1 GCA_009924095.1 Sphingobacteriia bacterium | reverse complement strand
TTGTATGGATCCGCTGCCTTAGGAGGTGTAATAAATGTAATAACTGAGGAACCTGGAGAAAAACCTCAAACTTCGTTTCGGGTTCGCTCAGGAGTTTTTGACAGACCTGCAAATCCCCTGTTAAATTGGGATGGTCAACAACTCAGACCTATGGTTTCAGCACATCTTTACCATTCTCGTAGATTTAGGCAATTTGCCTTTACAGCCCAAGGCGATGTGATTCATAATCCTGGTCACCGGCAGAATGATCGGGAACAATCTCAACGGATTATTTTACGTGGACGCTATGATGTTAAATCCATCCCTGGGATGTGGTTTGGACTTAACCTTAGTGCTAAGGTAGATAGCGGAGCAAATTTTTTATATTGGTCCAGCTATGAACCTAAAAAACTAGCACCGCTTACTGTAGGTGGGGATTCAATTCAAGGACAAGGGGGATTAACTCCAGCTACTAACACAGTGCGTTTACAATTATTAAGACGGTTAGCCATAGACCCTTCCTTTACCTACACATTGGCAAATGGTAATCGGCATCAATACCGCTCCAGAATATTAGTAACCGAAAATAAAAACAATACCCAACAAAATAACCTCTCTGCTTTATACTTAAATGAATATGTATGGTATTTTAAGAGTTGGAAAGATAAACTTCAAACCTCTGTGGGGGGACAATATGTTTATAGTACTATTGCATCTGATTCTATTTATGGAGATCATTTTAGTAATTCAGCAGCAGCATTTATTCAAGCCGATGCTAAAATTTTTCCGAAATTAAATATTAGTGCAGGGTGGAGATATCAATGGGTACAAATTGACAAATTAACCCCGGAACAATCTCCGGTTTTTAGAGCAGGATTATCCTATGAACCCAGAACTGGTAGTACTTTCAGAGCTTCTTGGGGACAAGGATTTAGAGTACCTTCAATTGCAGAAAGATATACAGCTACGACAGCAGGTGGCGTACTCGTAATGCCCAATCCTTCGCTTCAAAATGAAAGAGGATACACTGCAGAAATTGGATTTAGACAAGGATTTAAATTTAAAAATAATTGGAAAGGATTTTTAGATTTTGCTGTTTTTGAAATGGATTTCAGAAATATGATAGAATTTAATGTAGTGGCTGATTCTGTATTAAAAAATATTAATTCCTTAGCCACTGGAGTTCCCTTTCGATCGGTAAATGTATCGCATGCGCGTATCAGAGGATTAGAAATAACCAATGGTTTTCAAGGTAATTTAGGAAATTGGGGATGGAAAGGTTCATGTGGAATAACCTTACTTGATCCAAAAGATTTAAATGGATTACCGAGTAATTCCAGCATGAATCTAAAAAAAGATAGCATTTCTACATTAGATCAACTATTGCGACAAATCGGAAAACCCGATCGCCCACAATTATTGAAATATAGAAATAGAACAATTATTAAAGCTAGCATAACTCAATCCTGGAAGAATTTATCCTTTACTACTTTTTATAGATTTAATTCACTTACCACAGGCATTGACCAACCTTTATATTTAGTGGTAAATGGATTAGAATCGTTTATGCAAAAACATAATAAGGGAAATCACATTGCTGATATGACATTAGCCTATTCCTTTTATAAAAAACATGAAATTCAATTTACTGTTCATAACATTGGAAATACTGAATATTTAGTAGTTCCAGGATTTATTGCTGAACAAAGAAGATTTATTGTTCAATATCGTTTAAACTTTTAAAATGCGTCGCGCATACTGGGAATTACATATTGCCATTATTTTATTTGGATTTACTGCGATATTAGGAAAATTAACTTCGGTTAGTGAAGGCCCATTGGTTTGGTATAGATTATTATTTACCTGTCCGAGTTTATATTTAATTCTGTTAATTCAAAAAAAATCCTTAAGGATACCTCTTCGAAATATCCTATCTATGGGATTTATCGGTGTTTTAATTGCGTTACATTGGGTTACCTTTTACGGTTCTATTAAAGCTTCAAATGCGTCTATTACCTTAAGTTGTTTAGCCGCTACCCCTTTATTTACTTCTGTACTGGAACCCTTAATAACTGGGCGCAAATTTAGATGGTATGAAGCATTCATCGCTCTTTGCGTAGGAGTTGGCATGTATCAAATTATTTTAGCAACCGATTCGGAAACCTTTAATCGTATGGCTACCCAAGGATTAACGCATAAATATGGGAAAGGAATTATTTTAGGATTATTAAGTGCATTATTGGCTTCTGGATTTAGTGTGTTAAATAAAAAACTAATTGTAAATCAAGATACCTATATTGTTACCTTTTATGAATTAAGTGCAGGCTGGGTTTTACTATCCTTAACCCTTCCTATTTATCAATATTTAAATCCAGATACGCAATGGGTTTTTACAGGATTAGATTGGGTATGGCTGCCTATTTTAGCCATCGTTTGCACTACATTAGCCTATACCTTAAGTTTAAATTCCCTTCGGCATATTAGTGCATTTACGGCAAATTTGAGTATTAATCTTGAACCTGTATATGGAATATTACTGGCCTATTTTATTTTACAGGAAGGTCAGGAATTAAATGAAAGATTTTATTGGGGTGCAGTGATATTATTATCTACGGTTATTATCTTTCCGATAATAGAGAGCATAGGTAAAAAATTAACATTCCTTCCAAAAAATAAGAGCAAAAGTATAAACTAATGATTTTTCAGTAGGCTAAATTTACCATAAAGAATATTTCCAATAAAAACATAATCGATATTTTAGAATAAATAAAATGTATAAGAATATAAAGAATTGGATTTATGGAAACTATAAATCAACATTATTTTTATTCATGTGCTGTTTTTAAATAATGAATTAGAGAATCAGGAAAAGATAATATTATATTATAGAAATAAATTTAAAAATTAAAACATTTATTAATTTTCAAATCAAAATCATTAATTTCTTTGGCTCATGGCTTCGTATAGAATCATACCTGCAGCGACAGAAACATTAAGGGAGGTAATTTTCCCTTTTAATGGGATAAATACTTCATTGTCTGATAATTTAAGCAGGGGGGTTGAAATACCGGAGGATTCAGAACCAAAGACTAAACAAACGGGGATTGATAAATCTTCACGATTAATAGGAATCGTAGCCGATTCATGACAAGCCACAATATGAATCCCCGAATCTTTCAACATTAATAAAGTATCTCTAAGGTTTGGTTCTCTACAAACTGGAACATGATGTAGGGCACCGGCAGAAGCTTTAACCGCTTCGGCATTAATCCTTGCTGAGCCTTGCACGGGAACAATTAATGCGTGTCCACCCATAGCCTCAAGCGTTCGGGCAATGGCGCCTAAATTTCTAACATCTGTAACTTGATCTAACATTACTAATAAAGGAACTTCACCGCTTTCCACCACTTGTAATAATATCTCGGAAAGAGGCGCAAACTCAATAGGGGAAAGCGTTGCTATAGCTCCTTGATGATTTTTGCCTCGCGCCATTCTTTCGATGGTAACAGGAGGAACAAACGAAATTGGGGTTTGATGAATCCGTGCTTGCCCTTTTAATTGAGCCGAAAGGTCATTGGATAAACCCTTTTGTAAAAATATTTTATCAATTTGGCGACCCGCATTTAATGCTTCTAAGATTGAGCGAATCCCAAATATGGTTTCGTCTTTTTCAGGAAATTCCATTAGATTAATTTAGGATTTGAACCCCATTATTTATAAATTATTATATAATATCTGTAGCATATAATATATTAACCATATTAAATGCTACAGATATCCAATTCAGGATTAATTATATTATTGCACCGGTGCTGTATCCTGAGGAAGTGCCTTGGTTTGGTTTAGCTGGTTGAGATAATCCAAAAACTTAGTATCTCCAGCATATTCCTTAAATGCCTCTGCAATTTTCCGAGCTTGATCCCATTCTTTTAAATCGGTGTAGCTGGTAAATGCGATTTGAAGAGAATATAAATTCATATCCCGATTCGGAGAGAGTTCTTTTTTAAGAACTGCGTCGTACTTTAATTCATCCAAAGCCATTTGTGTGGAAGCGTTGTAATATTTTAACGCTTTATCCATTTCTTTTAATCCTTCGTAGGAACGACCTACCAATGCAAGATTATAAGCTTCGTAAGGAACCGCTTTGGTTTTCTGATCACAAAAATCGAGTACCTCTACTGCTTTGGTTCGATATTCTTTAATTCTATCCAAATTTGCAGACAGAGAAGATTTAATGATTCTGGCACTATCACTATTATCCCCTAAGCGGCTTAACATCATTTTATATTGAGCATTTCTGGATTCTAAAAATTCAATATCCTGCACATATTCATTTGCCAATCTAAAGAAATTAGTTCTTAAATTATTTACCATTCTTCTGCTTTCATAATCAAAGAAAGTAGTGGTATCGGCTAATCCTTCGTAATGAAAATTATGCAATAAATTATTATATAAAATATCTTTATCAATTTTACCATTTCCACTTTTTTTATCTTCTTCACTCATTTTCATAGGAACAATTCTATAGGTTAATCCTTCCTGACGGAAAAAATCCTGAAGACCCATAAATTGAGAAGGCGCTACGGTAGTTGCGAAATATACAGGTCGTTTCCACCCATCTTTAGCGATATTGTTAATTAAATTAATAATTACCACATCCTTTCTTTCGAGGTATGCATTATTACCTTTTGCAGAAATATTCCAAGCAATAGTATTGGGCAGTTGGTTTGCCTCTTCAGCAGTAAATACTTTATTGTCAATTAAAGATTGTTTATTAACGGGTAAATTAAGGGTAGTAGATTTAAAAGGCACCAATTGATTTTTTTCTCCTTCATACATTTCCTCTGTCATGGTAAGTGGTAAAGGATCTGAATTATTAAATTTTTCATTTTTCATTTGATAGATATACCAATCCGTATTGAGATAAGATAAATTAACTACCCGGATATCGGTACGCACGCCTTCTACTTCTTGCAAATACCAAAGGGGGAAAGTGTCATTATCTCCGTAGGTAAATAAAATTGCATTAGGTGCACAGGAATTCAAGAAATTATAGGCAGTATCTCGTGCAATAAAATTTCCATGACGGGAATGGTCTTTCCAATTTTGGATTCCCATATTAAAAGGAACCAGTAGTAAACACAATGCACCCGACACATAAGCGGTTGCATTTTTTAGAAATTTTTTCAGGATATCAAACACAAATAATACTCCAAGGCCAATCCAGATGGCAAAAGTTTGAAAAGACCCTGCATAGGAATAATCCCGTTCACGTGGCTGAGAGGGAGTTTGATTTAAATAAACAATAATAGCTAAACCGGTAAATAAAAACAGGAATAAAACAATTAATGCATCATGACGATTTTTTTGATATTGCCAGATAAATCCTAGTAATCCCAATAAAAAGGGAAGATAAAAGAAATGGTTAGCGGTAGGATCTTTTTTTAGACTATCCGGAATTTCCCCATTAGGGAATCCCATGACTTCTGCTTCTTGTTGATCATTTTCTCTGCCTCCGAAATTCCAGAAAAAATATCGCCAATACATATGATTTATTTGATAGTCGAAAAAGAATTTAAAATTTTCGGCCATCGATGGTTTATCATCATCTGGATTATCAGGATCGGCGCCTTTATTCGCCACATAATATTTATATCCATAAGCAGGATTATTATAATGGTCATGACTATGCATCCTTGGGAATAAGACTTTATCCCGATCATTATATTTAGGGCGTTGTTTATCTCCCATATCGAGGTAACGTTCTACTCCTTTTCTTTTAAGTATATCCCGAGAACCTGAGGGTTCATAGGCAATTGGAGAAGAGTTATACATTGGGCCTCTGAATAGTGGGCGATCACCGTATTGTTCTCTTTTTACGTATCCGGCAAAATTGCTTAAATGTTCCGGATTATTTTGATCAATTGGAGGATTTACATTTGACCGAATTAAGATTACAAAATAGGAACTGAATCCGATATAAATTAATAAAGTAGATAAAGCTGCTAAATTTAATACCAGCATTTTTCTTTTTTGAGAATAGATAATTAAAGCAATTAAAATAATTGTTAGTACTAAGCTAAAAATAATTCCTCCGCTATTATAAGGCAATCCAAATCCAGATTTTTTACCTGCTTCCGAAATAGTACCGACAAATAATTTTTCAAAGCCCCAAGCAAGGTCAACCGTAACTTGAATAACGCCATATTGAATAAAGGCTAATATTCCGACGGATATTCCGAGGGTAGCTAGAAAACCGGTCCAGGTAAAATCATATTTCCGGAAATAATAAACAATTGCCAATGCAGGAATACATAATAAATTCAGCAAATGCACACCAATGGAAAGACCCATTAAATAAGCAATTAATAAAATCCATTTAAAGTTATGGGGTCGATCGGCATTTTCTTCCCATTTCAACATAAGCCAAACTACAGCGGCCGTAAAGGTTGAGCTCATGGCATATACTTCTGCTTCTACTCCATTAAACCAGAAGGAATCGGTAAAATTTAAAGCCAGGGCACCCGTCATCCCTGCGAGCATTAAAAGAATACTTTGTTGCGTATCCGGGGTTTCACCTCTTTTGACTAAAGCCTTTTTACCCAGCATGGTTATAATCCAGAAGGTAAACAAAACTGTTAATGCGCTGGAGAGTACACTCATTAAATTAACCATGTAGGAGATGGATTCTACATTAGGGGCAAACGTTGCGAATACCCTGCCTAACAGCAGCCAGAAAGAGGCTCCTGGAGGGTGACCTACTTGTAATTCATTTGCCACTAAGATAAACTCACCACAATCCCAGAAACTAGCGGTTGGAGAAACAGTTCCCAAGTAAGTAAGTAGGGATAGGGTGAACACCACCCAACCCATCAGGTTATTTAACTTAAAATAATTCATTCTTTTTTGCACGTAAATAGAGGGCTAAATTAAGGATAATTTAAGCGAGATTATGCCACTTTGCTCATTCTTCCTGATAAAGAATAGGAACTTGGCGCGCCATTTTTTCTGCAGACAAAGGAAATCCAATTGCCCGAATAGCAGAAATCAATTGTATTAATTGCATTCTTTCTGCTTTGGCTTCATTTATTTTTCCTTTGCTTTGGTAATAGGGAATAATTTTAAGAGACCGTGCCCATACCTGACTCCAGGCTTCAAATGCTTTGGATTTCAGTCCTGTTCGGTAAAATGCCCCTCCTAGGATTATTGCATTTTTAGTGGATAGTTTCCATTTTTCTTTATGCAATTTCGTTTCTAATAACATTAAAATAGATTGAGCCAATAATGGTTTATTATGGTCGAGGCATTCATCAGCCATTTGAATAAAATTATTTCTAATTCTAGCTCTGGCTTTCCTTTCTTCGAAGTTTAACTCTTCAAATGGAATAGTATTCCAGGATTGAAAATGAAAAAGTGTTCTATAGGTTGCAGAGATTGGATTAGATTTTAAAGAAGCAGGAGCATACCTTAATAATAGCCCTTCAGGTTTTAAACTTTCCTGCAAATAAATCCGCATATAGGTAGGCACGGTTTGGGTAAAATAAATGGGTCGCTGATGACTTGAATCGTCAGTTGCTTTCAATATAATTTTTGCGGCAAGGGTTTTATATCTCAACCAGTTTTGTGGTGTTTGTTTCCATTCCACTGGAAAAGGATCCGCTGAAACGGGGATTATTTTAGGGAGATAATTAGGTTCATCAAAAGCAAAATGAAACTCTTTTGCAAAATTGTTAAATAAGGTATCCTTAGAAAGATCACCCTTTTGCAGAGAAGATAAATACCATAATCGCTGGAGCAGGTTAAGATTAATTACTGTAACATCTTTTCGGATACCTTCTGTGTGTTGCAGGCACCATAAGGGAAAAGTATCATTATCCCCTGCCGAAAAAAGAATTGCACCTGGAAGAGCGTCATTCAATAATTGTTCAGCATATTGTTTTACAAAAAACGCATTTGATTTATTATGTGAATTCCATCCCCATAATAAATAAAGAGCAGGGAGAATAAGAACTATGGGTGCAACATTTAATAATTTTTCTGGCAAATGGGAAATTAAATAATACAATCCCAGAGCAATCAGTAAAAAAACTAATCCTAGATTATTTTGATAAATATAATCTCTTTCCCGAATTTGGTCGGGGGTCATGTTTAAAATAAATACTAACAAAGGCCCTGTTATGAACCAACCCAACAGCCAAAGTAAAGTTAAAGGAGGGGGCAAAAAAAATAATACTAGTATTCCCAGGGAAACAAATATTAAAGGGATTCCCCAATAATAAACAGCTCCCGGTTTATCTAATATTTTTTCCGGGACTGAATCTTGAAACCATCCACTGGCAACATCTGCAAAAGGTTCATCTGTTTCTTTTCCTATGAGATTCCAGCCAAGGTATCGAAAATATTGAAAGCCAAACTGGTAAATGATAGCAAATCGAAGTTGATCCCAATACCCAAAAGATAATTCTTTGGGCTTATCAATCCAGGAACGATAGGCGTCGGCATATTGGGAGTTATACATTCTAGGAAACCAATGTTGGGATTCTTCAGGAATGGTGTCGTGCGATTTTGGTTTGGTTTGATAACAGCTCCCTTGCCATTCAATTAAATCTGAGGTTTCGCTTTCTTGTGAAGTTTCTGTAAACCATTTTCCTTTTAGGAGAGGTGGGGGATTAAATTCTGTTCTAAGTATATAATTTTTAAACCTAATTATTTCGTTTGGATTCCCCATATTTAAAGGAGGACCTGCATTAGCGCGAATGGGTATCAAAGCATAAACAGAAACGCCTAAATGAAAAATGAGAATATTCCATCCGATAATTTTCAGCGTATTATTTTTTACAAAAAAGGTACTTAAGCTAATAATTACAAAAAGCATTGCAATGGTTATACCCCATGCCCAGGTGGGACTAATTCCCATGCCCATGCCTGCGTTACAGGATAGTTGCAAGATGAAGAATTCTTGATAGGCAAGCCATCCCCAATTCCACCAGAGGTAAGCAGCAACTGAAATTAGTAACGTTGAAGATAATAACCAAAAATAGTATCGCTGAATGTTTTTAGGAATACAAACCAAACCCATTGCCAGAATAAAGAAAGGGATGGTCATAAATTGAGTAGGATGCACAGCTAAGCCTAATCCTTCTAAGAGGGCAATCAGGAACAATAATTTTAGGGATGTTTGTTGAACAGCTTTAACACATAACCATAGCACGAGAAACACCATACAGGTATTAAGTGCATACACTTCTGATTCAACTGCGTTTCTCCAATGAGTATCTGAGAAGGCGAACATCCAAGCAGCACAGGCGGCGCAAATAGCTGGAAGGGTTGCACCCCATATTGAGGTATTATTTTTTAAGTGTACTGCAGAAATCAGGATCAGTGCTAATCTGTATATGAACTGCGATGTAACTGCAGCAAAAAAACAGGAAAAAAGATTGAGGGTAAAAGCAGGAGAAAATGGGGAAAGCAGAATTGCTATTCTTGCCAGCAGTTGATAAAAAGGTGCGCCGGGGGGATGGGGAATTGAAAGGGTATGGGATGCAACAATCCATTCACCAGAGTCCCAGAAAGAAAGGCTGGGAGCACAAGTAAGGATAAAAACAATAAAAGAAATCAGCGGAACGCTCCAAAGAAAAACACGTTCAATTGGAGCTTTCAGCATTGGGTTAAGATTTTACCTATAAGTGATGACTATCGGGTTAAGATCAGGATAGTTTACGTTTTACTTCTTTTTGTTCGTATCCTTCAACGATATCCCCTACTTGAATATCACTATAATTATCAACGGCCAATCCGCATTCAAATCCAGACGCTACTTCTTTCACATCATCTTTGAAACGTTTTAGAGACTGTAGTTTACCTGTAAATATTACAATTCCATCTCTAATTAATCGAATTGGAGTATTTCGGGTTATTTTACCATTGGTAACATAACATCCTGCGATGGTACCCACTTTACTAATTTTGAATACATCCCGAATTTCAACTGTAGCAACAATTTCTTCTTGGATTTCAGGTGCTAATAATCCTTCAAGCGCATCTTTGATTTCATTAATAGCATCATAAATAATACTATATAATCGGATATCAATTTCTTCTTGTTCGGCCAATTTTCTAGCGCCTGAACTAGGTCGTACCTGGAACCCAATGATGATTGCATCAGAGGCGGAAGCAAGGAGTACATCACTTTCAGAGATTTGACCTACAGATTTCAGAATAATATTGACTTTAACTTCTTCATTAGAAAGCTTGATTAAAGAATCAGAAAGTGCTTCTACTGAACCATCCACATCCCCTTTAACGATAAGGTTAAGTTCTTTAAAGTTACCGATAGCCTTGCGACGGGCAATTTCATCGAGGGTAATATGTTTTTGTTGGCGAATAGATTGTTCGCGCATTAATTGTTGACGACGGGTGGCTAATTCACGAGCTTCTCTTTCCGTTTCATATACCTGAAATTTATCTCCTGCTTGAGGTGCTCCACTGAGACCCAATAATTGAACTGGAGTGGAAGGGCTAGCCGATTGAATACGTTTACCTCGTTCATCCATCATTGCTTTTACTTTTCCATAATGTTGCCCAGCAACTATTACATCTCCCACTTTTAGGGTTCCGGTTTGAACTAGGAGGGTGGTAACAATACCACGACCTTTATCTAGTTGTGCTTCAATAACGGTTCCTTTAGAGAGTCTGTCTGGATTAGCAGTAAGTTCAAGCAATTCTGCTTCTAGCAATACCTTTTCCAACAATAGGTCAATTCCTTGTCCAAACTTGGCGGATATTTCCTGGCATTGATATTTTCCTCCCCAATCTTCGACTAAGATATTCATTTGGGAAAGTTGTTCTCTCACCCGTTCAGGGTTTGCTCCTTCTTTATCGACCTTATTAATTGCAAAGATCATAGGAACTCCTGCAGCCTGGGCGTGATTAATGGCTTCCTTGGTTTGAGGCATTACTTCATCATCTGCAGCAACCACAATAATTACGATATCGGTAATTTGGGCTCCTCTAGCACGCATAGCGGTAAAGGCTTCGTGACCCGGAGTATCGAGGAATGTGATTTTTTTACCATTTTCCAAGGTTACTTCATAGGCTCCGATATGTTGAGTGATTCCTCCTGCCTCCCCAGCGATTACATTGGCTTTACGAACATAATCTAACAAAGAGGTTTTTCCATGATCTACGTGACCCATTACGGTAACAATCGGAGCTCTATGGATTAAGGTATCTGGATCTTCAACTTCATCCTCCTCTTCTCTACTTTCATCTACCTGAACGAATTTTACGGTAAATCCGAATTCATCTGCAATAAGGCTAATGACATCGGCTTCGATCCTTTGGTTAATAGAAACGAAGAATCCGAGTTCCATACATTTTGCGATAACTTGATTCACTGGAACAGTCATCAAGTTTGCCAATTCATTAGCAGATAAAAACTCTGTTACCTCCAGGATTCTTGAGCTTTCTTGGCGCCGGATTTCTTCATTTTCTCTTCTTAGCGCCGCAACATCTCTTTTACCTCTACGTAACTTCTGACGAAACCTGCTTGGTCCTTGATTTAAGTTAGCGAGGGTATTCCGAATTTTCTCTTGGATTTCTTTTTCAGTAGGTTCGGCTTTGGGACGGCTATCCGTGCTACGCACGCCTGAATTTCCTCCTTGAACAGGTTTCCGTGTTTGGGTGTTAGGGCCTGAGGTATTTCCAGTTCCCGTTGCGGGAGGAATGACGGTACCTGTTTTTCTTTTTCTTTTTCTTCGACGTTTTCCGTCTGGACCGATTTCGGTATCATTATTAGAATTTCCGCCAGCGCCATCTTTTTTATCGGCAGGTGGTTTATTAACTGGGAGTTCGATTTTACCCATTACTTTCAATCCAGAAAGTTTCGGGGTATTATCTTTTGCTCGGATTACCGAATCATCTATTTCAGATTCCAGAGCTATGGAGGTATCTAATGTTTCTGCCAGAACTGGTTGCTCAATTGCAGGAACTATGGTTTCTAGAACTGGAATAGCCTCCGGAAGGGTTTCTGCCGGAGTTTCAGCAACAGGCTGTATTTCTTGAACAGGAGTGGGAGAAGGTGCGGCTTCTGGAGTTTTTTTCTTAGCTCTTCCTTGGGTTTTTTTGCCTTCCTTCGTGGTTGATTTATCTGTTGAACGTTTTGAACCCAAATCAATTTTGCCAATAACCTTTAACCCCATGGTTGCTGGTTTTTCTTCTTCTAATTGGGGTTCAGATTGTTTTGAATCAGGGGTTTGAATTACCTCTGGAATTACAATTTTAGTTTCCTCAATTATAGTAGGAGGGAGGGGATCAGGAGTAGCTGCTTGAACAGGCTTAACTTCAGGTTCTTGAGGGGTAGGGGCTGTTACAGGAGGATTAGCGGATTCTTTATCACGACTAAATTCAACTTTAAGGTCTTCTGCGGTAATGCGAATAGGTTCTTCTTCGGGCACAGCAGGCTTCCGAAGCGCATCCCGTTGTTCTTTATTATGTTCTTTAATCTGCTCTGATTTTTCTTTCAGGGCACGTTGAGAGGCATACTCTTTAATGAGTAGGTCATACATGTCATCAGAAAGCTTTTCGTTTGGCAGATTTTGTACATCTGGAAATCCCTTATCATTGAGGAATTTAACCAGGGTCTGACTACCAACGTTTAGCTCCTTGGCAACTTTAAATAATCTTTGCGCTTTGGCTTTTTCTTCTGACATATAAACATTTAGCGGCTCCTAGGCAAACTGAAAAACTCAGGCCTCTTCCTCCTTCTCCTCAGTATTAGGTTGATCAATTGTGGCTTCAATAGAACTTGCTTCTGTAGCATCAGGTTCAGCTGAAATCGGGCTTTGTTCAATAACTTTATCTTCTACGAGAATTTCTTCTTCAAATTCTTGTTTTAAAACTTCTACTACGTCAACGATAGTTTCCCGATCCAAATCGGTTCTTCTTTCGATATCATCAATAGAAAGTCTGAGTACGCTTTTTGCAGTATCCAAACCAATTTCTTTAAGTTCATCTAATATCCATTGTTCGATTTCGTCGGAGAATTCATCTAATTCTACATCCTCCTCATCTACTTCATCTTCTCTGAAAACATCAATATCATACCCGGTTAAACGGCTAGCTAATTTGATATTAAGACCATTTTTACCGATAGCAAGAGAAACTTGATCTGCCTTTAAATAAACCCGAGCTTTTTTATTGGTTTCACGTAAATCAATAGAGGTTATTTTAGCTGGACTTAATGCTCGTTGAATAAACAATTGTTCGTTGGAGGTAAAGTTAATTACGTCGATATTTTCGTTGCGTAATTCTCGAACAATTCCATGAATCCTTGCTCCCTTCATACCCACACAGGCTCCCACCGGATCAATCCTATCATCATAAGACTCAACGGCTACTTTTGCTCGTTCTCCTGGTTCTCTTACAATTTTTCGGATGGTAATTAAGCCGTCATAAATTTCAGGAACTTCTTGTTCAAACAGGCGTTCCAAAAATACAGGTGAGGTGCGGGAAATAACAATATAAGGATTACCATTGACCATTTCGACCTGGTCTACAACTGCACGAATAGTATCGCCTTTTTTATATCTATCCTTTGGAATTTGGTGATCTCTTGGGATACTTAATTCAGTATTGTCATGTAAAACCAGTATTTCATTTCTCCAAACCTGATACACTTCCCCTACGATAATTTCGCCTTGGAGTTCTTTGTATTGGGTATAAACACTTGTTTTTTCAAGTTCTTTGATTCGTTGCATCAACGTTTGTTTAGCAGTGGTAACGACCCTTCTACCAAACTCTAGAAAGCTTACTTCTTCTGCGAGATCATCTCCGATATCATAATCCGCATCGATTTTAAGTGCTTCGCTTAAGGTGATTTGTCTGGATTCGTCTTCTACTTCTCCGTCTTCCACGATTACTCTTTCGCGGAAGGCTTGAATATCTCCTTTATCGACGTTCACGATAACCTGAAAATTTTCATCGTTACCATATCGTTTACGGATCATGGAACGAAATACATCTTCCAGAACTCCCATCATGGTTGCACGATCAATATTTTTAGTACGCGCAAACTCTGCAAAGCTTTCAATCAGATCAGACTTGGCGTCAGTTACCACCTGCTTCTTCATAACCGCATATCAGTTTAAGGTAATTGTTACTTTAGTTTCTTTAATATTTTCTAGGAGGAAAGTCATTTCAATGGCGGGTTTTTGTTCCTGGAATTTGCAGGATCATTGTACCGTTTTGTGTTTGTAATAATTTGCCATTAAACTTAGTTCCATCCTTCAATACGATCCCCACATTTCGACCAATGTTTTTTTGATATTGACGATCCAATATCAAGGGGCGGTCTAAACCCGGGGAACTTACTTCCAGCGTGTAGGGAAATTGAAATTCAGGATCTTCTTCCAATACCTTGCTTAGTTTTCTACTGATAGAAACACAACTTTCTAATTGTATTCCGGTATCGGTATCTACCAAAACATGCACTGCACTTTTTCTTCCTTTGGTAAACAAAACATCCACCAGGAATAAATCTTCTTTTCCGGTTTCTGCGATAATCTGCAATACCAATTGACGAATGTGCTCAATCTCTTTCACCACTGCGCTATTAAGATAAGAAAAGGGGGAAGCCTGCTTCCCCCTTCACTTCGAAATAAATTCCAATTGTAAAATTACACAAAATCCCAAAATATACAAGAGAATGGTTTTTCTACCTTTCTGTTACGAGACTAAAACAAAAGGTCTCTTATAATAAACATTTATAAGAGACCCTTTGAACCTTAAATAAGAAGTAGGTAATAAATCTGGTTACTAATTCAAAGAATTACTGATTTTATCTTTGAACTTGAATCGGTTGAACTATTTTTTCTCCACCTTCATTTAGTATTTCTACCCAATACATTCCTGGAGATAAAGTAGAAACTGGAATTGACAAAGTGTTTTGCCCTTCTGTAATTGCTGTAGTTGAAACCCATAATTCACTTCCGGTTAAAGAAAGAACTTTTATAGATACTTCTTCAGATTGAGTGGCAATAAAAGTCAAATTTGTAATCGATTGAGCGGGATTTGGATAAACCTGAACGCCTTGGGTTTGATCAATGAAAGTATTGTTTTGAGCGGGGTTGTTGGTTAGCGTTACATCTTGATTTTGAACTGAAGGATTTGCAGCACTAATCGTTACCGTAATAGGTGAAGCATAAAGATTTAACACATCCACCCAAACTTTGTAGGTACCATAGGCAATATTAGGGAATGAATATTGTCCATTCGCATTGGTCAACGTCCAAGCGACTCCTTGTCCTCCAACTTGGGTTAGTTTTACTGCTGCCCCTGCAACTGTGGTACTATTGGTTTTATTGGCACCGTTTAATACAGAACCTCCGACAAAACCTGGACCTCCTGGATTGTTCCCAACAATAAATTGAATATCCGCGGTAAAGTTAGAGGGTCCAACTTGAACTACTGTTGCATTAGACCACAGAAGAGAAGAAGTATGATAGGTCGGCATCAAGTTAGGATAATTAACATTAAAGGGAGATAATGCTGCTTTTACTCTATAGCTTCCAGGTGCTGCATTATTAAAACAATAAGTAGCTCTAAAACTGGTATCTGCGATTGCAATAGTTGAATCTACTACTGATAATATTTGAGTGGTGGGGTCATAATCAATTAAATAAACCCAAGTTGAAGAATCCAAAGGAACATTCAAGGAGGAACTCAAAGTACCGCAAATACTAAAGTTACCAGGAGAGGTAGCGCAAATTTGAAAATTCGCATTAGTGATGCCTGCCAGAAAATCAATATTAGCAGTATGGCTATTTTGGTTACAATCAATTACAGTAACAATATAGGCGTATTGGTTTTGAGGATTGTAAATTGCAGTATCGCAATAATTACCCCAAGCATCGGTAACTTGTGTATGCGAATAATTATTACCTGGATTAATGGAAGTGTTACCTGTAATGTAAACGGTATGACCTGCCAATGGATTACCTGAAAGGTCTGTTACTACTCCGCACATGATACTAGTTTGTATTTGTGTGTTGTTACAAATCTGGAAGTTTGCTCCGAAGGTATTTACAAAATCTACGGATTGTTGAGAATAGTTTTGGTTGCAATCATAAATTCCAACAAAGTAATAATTATTGTTAGGAAAATTGGGAACGGTATCGCAATAGTTTCCATTGGCATCGGTGTACTGGGTATTGAAATAATTAGGATTATTAAGGTTCTGGGAGGTATCTGCCATAATATAAACAGCATGATTGGCGATAGGATTACCTGACAAGTCGGTAACGGTACCACACATAACTATTGATGGCATTTGTGCATGAATTGCAGAAATGCATAAGAGAAAGAGAGCGAGCGAAAACATGATTCTTTGCATAACAAATAGGTTTTAAGTGAGTGAATGTGTTAAAGGTTAAAGGTTAATGATTCAAATTTCAAGGTTTATGAATCAGCTTACAAGATGAATGTGTAAAAATATTACGTATCCAAAACACAAATTATCTACAATCAATCAAATTAGTGCTTGATAAATGTATATCAAGCATACAATCATATTACGTACCCAAAAAATGCTATTTTCTATAAAAGATTATTTTTTTTAGGGATTAATAGTTGATTTTCCTCTAAGAATCAAAGTACTCGGGCTATATTCTAGCCAATTATTTCCATTTTCGATAACTTGCAACCAACCTTGTAAACCTATTAGAAGGAGGTCATATTTTTTCAAGAACGCTGCATTCATTGGGGGTTGGGGAAGCAGAATAATTTGGTTAGGAAAGGAATCTTGAAGGGTTTTAAATTGGGAAATATCTGTTCCATTTTCTGTTGGAAGGATAATTGTTACAGTTGCTTCGGGTCTTCCTAACAATAATTGCGCATGTGAAATCAGTATCTCCTGGTCTTTAGGATTCATCCAGAGGAGAACCTGATCAGCGGTTCGAAATCGTTTTTCCACCCAAACGCCAACTTCACATTGACAATTATCTAAAATTTGTCTGACCTTTCCCCCCACTTCATTATCGGAAAAAATGGATCTTGCGCTTCCTAATAATAGGATATCATAAGCTCCTGAGTTGGCTTCCTGAAGAATCCCTTGTCTTACATCGGAGGCAGCTCTATAAAGTGTTTTAAGTAAAATATTTCTTTTACGAGCCTCTTGTTTTATGAACTTAAAACCTTCTTTTTCGAATTCCTCCACATCCCAAGGATGCAGTTCAGTATGTGGGGTAAGGTGTAAGGAAGTAACTTCAGGGGAGGGGTACAATCGATCCACCACTCTTAAAAGAGATGCGCCTGTTTTAGGTTGAGCGAAAGACAACAAAACCCTACGATATAAGGCTTGGATAAATGTTGGTTGGTCTTGCGTATTGGGTAATAACTTTTGGGTTAATGTAAGTGCGGGGCCCGTCATGATAGTAGTTACGAGCGCCATAATTACCATCATAGCAAACAATTGAGGAGTAAGAATTCCCAAATCATAGCCGATATTCAAAACCACCAGTTCCATTAATCCACGGGTATTCATCAGCACACCAATAGCAACGCTATCATGCCAGGAGTGGCGAGTCACTCTTGCAGCTAACATACTTCCTCCAAGTTTACCTGCTACTGCTATGGCAATAATCCAACCGGTCATAATCCAATCGGAGGGTTCACTTAACAAACCCAAACGTGTTCGTAAACCCGTAATCACAAAAAAAACGGGCAACAAAACGACCATACTTAAATCTTCAATTTTCTCGGTAAGTACTTTTTTGAATTCAGCATTTTGAGGCATAATAACTCCTGCCAGGAAGGCTCCAAATAATGCATGAATCCCGATAAGTTCTGTAATCCAGGCCGAGGTTAATAACAATAAGAACATCAATGCCACCACATTTTTGTTCATATTTTCCCGGCTTACATATACCTTCCCAAACTTTTGGAGGAAAGGCATTAACACTTTTAACATTACAATTCCATACAGGATTGCAAACAGAAAGGTAGGCAAAGCATCGAGGGCATTTCCTGCTTGAGCAATTGCAATAACCGCGGCTAAAATACACCAGGCTGTAACGTCATCGGCGGCGGCACAGGCAAGGGCAATTACGCCAAGTCTGGTACGCGTCATTCCTCTTTCATGCAGAATTTTCGCCAACACTGGAAATGCAGTAATACTCATAGCAATGCCCATAAAAAGGGCAAAGGATAAAAAATCTGCTTGAGGTGCAGCATATTGTTCAAAAATAAAAAATGCTAGTACCATTCCTAATGCATAAGGAATAACGATACTAGCATGACTAATTACGATGGCATCTCCAGCTTTTTTTTGAAGCACTCCTAGATCCAGTTCCATCCCTATGATAAACATAAACAAGATTAGACCTATTTGGCTAATGTATTGAAGCGGGGGTAAGGACTCTTTTGGAAAAACAAAATTTGAAAATTCTGGGAACCAAATTCCTAACAAGGAAGGGCCTAACAAAATGCCGGCAATAATTTCGCCGATTACTGAGGGTTGACCGATACGTGTAGCAAGCCAACCCAATGTTCGTGCTACTATTAATATTAATGCCAGCTGTAATAACAAGGTTTCAATTGGATGATAACTTGTGGGTTTTTTATGGGTGAGGGATGTTATTATTCCTACATCGGGGTTGGGAGCCAATAAAAATTGACCTTCCTGAACTACTAAATACATGAGCCCTCCCATCAAGGTGAGGACAATTAAATAAAATAAACTATGGCGCCCTTTTAGAAAAGAAAAAATATTTGGTCCCATTTAATTTCAGGATAATAGAGTATTAAAACAAAAAGAGGTTTTTTTATTTAACCCTCTTTTTTTAGGGTATTCTTACCTCACCCCTTAATTGTCGAATTCTTTTTCGAGCTTCTACTTTAAATAAGCTACCTGGAAAGTCAGTGATTAAGCGTAAATATAAGGATTGGGCTTTATCGGAGTTTTGTTCTTGGAACTGTGCAATTTCAGCAAGGCTAAACAAGGCATCATCCGCGAGCACATTCCATCCGTAATTTTTCAAAAGATCCTCCAACAAGGTTATGGCAGCTGAGGTTTGACCTTGTGTTAGCCTAATTTGGGCTTTCTCCCAAAATATATTTGCTTTTAATTCGTGACCTGGAAAAGCTTTCAACAAACTATCCATTTTATTTTCAGCTTCGCTAAATCTTTGTTGATAAATTAGAAATTGGGCATTTGAAAAAATTTGAAGTGGAGCAATCAGTGTATCCATTAAGGTATGTTGGGAAATCAGCAGATTAAGCTTTAATGCATCATTTGCAATATCATTACTTGAATTTTCTTTAAGAGATTTAAGTCTTGCAGAGGAGAGTTTAAAATTGCCGATATAGTAATTTAATTTAGCTAATCTAAATTTTGCTTGAGCACCTAATTGATCTTCTTTAAAACTTTCTTCTACTTCTGCATATTTAAATCCTGCTTGAATCACATCCCCTTTCATCAGCCAAACATCTCCCATTAACAAATTCACTTCCGCTTTTTGTTGTGCACTTAAGGGAAGCGTTAACAATTCATTGAGTTGTTTCATCCCTGCGGTTAAATCATGCAGATAAAAAATACATAGTTTTGATTTACGAAAGAGCGCGTCATAAAAATTTAGGTTAAGACCAAATTTTGCAACCAACCCATCATAAGTTTGAATGGCATCTTTAAGAGCAGTTGTATCCACGGGGTTTTTCTGAAGTGCTTTCAGCTCGCTGTTAATTGCTCGTTCAGTCCAAGCAGATAAATAATTAGGGGATTGGGGAAATCCATTAATAATATAATCTAAAGCTTTATTGGATAAATCGTATTGACGATTTTGTTGAAGGATTAGTGCTAGACGGAAAATCCGAGTTCCATTTTCTTTTAATAATAAATCTAAAGAACGCGTTTGGATTAATGCTTCTGAATAATTTAATATTCCCAAATAATAATCAATTATCAATTCTTTAAGGCCTGTGTCTTTGTCTCTATTATTTAGCGCTTCCAATAAAGCCCGTTCCATAACCTCTTGACCTTCAGATCCAGCATCGGTTGCGAGGTTCATCAGTTGTACCTTGAGAATTCCTAAATTATCTGGGCGATTATAATATTGTTGGAGAAGTTCATCTACTGCTAAATCCCAAGCTTTTCGAAAAGCATATAATGAGCTTAGTTCTCTGGAATATAATTGAGGTTGACCTAACTTTTCTCTTGCCTTCAGTAGGGTTTTTTCTGCTTCCTCATTTAATTGAACAGAAATAAAAAAATCAGAAACCTTAGTAAATTGTTCTTCCGATTTAAGTTTTTTCTGGATTAAATCTTGCCATGTTTTTTTTGCTTCTGATGATTTTCCGGATTGTTGTAAAACAAATCCCTTTTGAGCGATATATTGGGATTCTTCTGGAAGTCGTCGAATAACTTTATCTAAAAAATCAATGGTTTCTTTGAACTGCTTTAGGTTTACATTACATTCTACAATTCGTTTGATAAACAAAGCATTTTGATTATCTGCTTGATATAACTTTTGATATGTTTCTAAAGCTTTTGCATATTCTTGGTCTGCAAAATAAGCTTCTGCTAATTGAACTTCAGCATCCGATTGTTGAGCAATTACTTCCCTTCCGATTCCTATATGTATAGAAATAAGAAATAATAGAAATGTTCCTTTTAAAAGAATTTTAAAGAGGTGCAGAAATATATAATTGCCGTTCATATCAGCCTCAAAACGAGTATATCCTTCGGATTGTTATAGATTTCAGACCTAATCAGAATGAATAGTAAGGAAGACTTAAGGTCTTACACTCCTATCATTTTCTGGTAATTAGAAGCGTCTAGTAAACCAGTTTTATCGGCGTCTGCCGAAACTTTTACTTTAACTAACCAACCCTCTCCATAGGGATCATGATTAACAACTTCAGGTTGATCATTTAGTTTGGTGTTAACTTCCACAATTTCTCCTGCGATTGGAAGGAAAAGGTCAGAGACTGTTTTTACCGCTTCTATGGTTCCAAAGACCCCATGTTCAGCTAATTTTTCTCCTAAGGTTTCGATTTCTACATAAACGATATCCCCTAGTTCTCTGGAGGCAAAGTCAGTGATGCCAACGGTTGCTATTTCTCCTTCAATTTGTACCCACTCATGATCTTTGGTGTACAATAAACTTTGTGGAAAATTCATAATCTAAATCTTGCTGGTTATAAATGCGAAGATACAAAATTACCGCAGGGAATCAGAAGTCATTTTTGATTTAAAATCGTGTCCCTGTACTTGAGATTTTGCTTACAAAAACAATAAAACAACTGATGATAATCGTCCATGTGGGTTAATTTTTTACAGATAAGCTGCGTATATTTATTTTTTACGCTCCATTCCAAGTAAGTTGGAGTTGCGGTCCACACATAAAACCGAGGAACTTTTACCAGGTAGGAAGAAAAATAAGGTTCTGCAGCATAGGTAATTCTATATTTTCGAAGATATTCTCTAAATCCATGATGATCACATTTTTGAATAACTACTGGATACGGAACTTGTCTCCATAATTTTGAGAAGGTTTTCACTTGTTTATGAGGATGAAACCATTGACTAAAATAGGATTGTAAAATATTTTGGTGTGTTACGGACCGAAACCTATCTACTCTTAAATATTCTACATTGGAGATATACTCTTGACGAAAAGAAACTTGTGACAATACAACAAATAATAAGGTCAGTGCAATATGAAGCTTAGGATGTTGTGCTGGCTTTCCAATTAGGGTGTATGGGTGGATCGTGGTCATTACAAGCAGCATTGTTAGCTGGTAATCAGGCCAAAGGTTGTGTGATTTATTACGGTATGCCTGAAGAATCGGTAGATAAATTAAAGACTTTATCTTGTGATGTTTTGGGAATATTTGCTGATCAAGATAAATTCTTTTCTACCCAAGTAGTAGATAATTTTAAAAGCAATATGAAAAAGGCGGGTAAAAAATTAACTGTACATACTTATGCTGCTGACCATGCTTTTGCTAATCCCAGTAATCCAAAACATAATAAAGAATACTCAAAAGATGCAATGGAAAAATCGTTGAAGTTTTTGAAATTGAAGTTTGAAAAATAAAATGATTTACCCTTACAAGAGTATTATAATTCAGGTATATCCGGAATTTTTTTTGTTAGGGTTAGATATGAGAATTGGATTCAGGTGTTAAATAATTATCTGGATAGACGGCATTATGGAAATATATTTAGAGGTTGAATGTAAAGACAAAATTTCATAAATTATTTTACTAAATTTTGGACTTAAATTACTTTTTTAATTAAATAAGGATTGATAGGAATTGTATTTAATTGCAAGGGGATTTAAGAGGATTTATTCGAAGGGATGATTCAAATAATATGATGGAAATAAAATAGGAGTTGCAGGGAGGATGCATACAATTTGGAAATACTTCAGGATGCTTTTCTTTTGAAAAAAGAGAAATAATTTATTAGTTTGGGAGGCGCTAAAAAAAATTAGGAGGCGGAGGGGGATTAATCTTAGCCATCCCTCCTCCCGCCTAACTCAATTTACGGTTTACTGGACAATAGTAGTTGGAAACTTTTGTTGAAAATCGCTTGATTTTTATTGATAGTAAACTAATCTATTAAATACTGATTCATATATTATCAGTTCAATAGACCTGTTATTAACCTAAATCACAAAATTAACTTTACCCTCTACTTGTCTCTAACTCATGATTTAAATGCTTTTATTTTGAAACCTTGAAGGGTTTGAATAGTCAGGTTTGAAGGAATTTATTAGGGACAAAAAAATCCCGGAATTAAAGGTCCGGGATTTAAAATAATTCAAAATACTTAAGAGGTTGGGGCCGATTTTTTACGTCCTGATTTTTTACCAGGTAATCGATTAATCACAATTCGATCATCTTCGGCATTATAATCTGCTTCAATGGATTCTCCCTCTTTAAAATCACCTTTAAGGATTTCGTCAGCGACTGGATCTTCCAAATATTTTTGAATCGCGCGATTAAGAGGTCTTGCTCCAAACTGTTGATCATAACCTTTATTCGCAATAAATTCTTTGGCTTTATCGGTTATTGAAATTTCATATCCCATTTCTTTAATTCTAGCGAAAACCTTGCCTAAAGAAATTTCGATAATCTTGAAGATATGTTCTTTTTCGAGTGCTCCAAAAACAATCACATCGTCAATACGGTTGAGGAATTCTGGTCTGAATACTTTTCGCAGTGCAGATTCCAAAGTACTCTTCATGGTATCGAAAGATTTTGCCACCTTACCAGCAGTAGAAAATCCAACACCCGTTCCAAAGTCTTTTATTTCCCTTGCCCCAACATTCGAGGTCATAATGATAATGGTATTTCTAAAATCCACTCTTCTGCCTAATCCATCGGTTAATATTCCATCATCCAATGTTTGGAGTAAGATATTAAATACATCAGGATGTGCTTTTTCAATCTCGTCTAACAGAATTACACAATAAGGCTTACGTCTCACTTTTTCGGTTAGTTGTCCGCCTTCTTCATAACCAACATATCCCGGAGGGGCACCAACCAACCTTGATACAGAGAATTTCTCCATATACTCACTCATATCTACCCGAACTAAAGCGTCATCAGTATCAAATAAATAACGGGCTAGTTCTTTTGCCAATTCGGTTTTACCAACCCCTGTTTGACCTAAGAAGATAAATGACCCAATTGGTTTATTGGGATCTTTTAAACCCAATCGAGATCTCTTAATTGCTTTTACTAATTTTTCAATGGCAGCATCTTGACCGATAATTCTCTTTTTGAGTTCATCCGCCATATTAACCAATCTTGCGGCATCACCTTCAGCAACTTTGGTAACAGGAATGCCTGTCATCATAGCGACTACTTCTGCAACATTATCCGCTGAAACCTCATATCTACTCAATCGGGTTTCTTCTTCCCAAGCCAATTTTGCAGTATCCAATTCTTCTAAAAGACGCTTTTCTTCATCCCGTAATCGGGCAGCTTCTTCATAGTTTTGGCTTTTAACGACCTTGTTTTTTATTTCTTTAATTTCTTCAATTCTGGCTTCCAGATTCAAAATACTTTTAGGCACATGTATGTTAGAAAGATGCACCCGTGATCCGGCTTCATCTAATACGTCAATGGCTTTGTCTGGGAAATGACGATCACTAATATACCTATCGCTTAAATGTACACAAGCTTCAATGGCTTGAGGGGTATAGGTTACATTATGGTGATCTTCATATTTATTTTTAATATTATTGAGAATGAGGATGGTTTCTTCAAGAGAAGTAGGCTCTACGATAATTTTTTGAAACCGTCTTTCTAATGCTCCATCTTTTTCTATGTATTGGCGGTATTCATCAAGGGTTGTAGCACCAATACATTGAATTTCTCCTCTTGCCAAAGCGGGCTTGAACATATTAGAGGCATCCAAGGAACCTGAAGCACCTCCGGCACCCACGAGTGTATGGAGTTCATCAATAAATAGAATTACGTCGGGAGATTTTTCCAACTCTGCCATTACGGCCTTCATTCTTTCTTCGAACTGGCCCCTATATTTTGTTCCTGCTACCAAAGAGGCGATATCTAGGGTAACTACTCTTTTATTAAACAATACCCGACTCACTTTTCGTTGGGTAATACGCAAAGCTAACCCTTCAGCAATTGCGGTTTTTCCGACTCCTGGTTCTCCAATTAAAACTGGATTATTTTTTTTACGTCGGCTGAGTACCTGTGCAACTCTTTCAATTTCTTTTTCTCTACCCACAATAGGGTCGAGTTTATTTTCTTCTGCGGCGCGGGTAAGGTCTCGTCCGAAGTTATCTAGAACTGGTGTTTTAGATTTGCTTTGTTTTTTGGATTTATCACCAGAAGCACCGGCTTCCATGGGGTCAGGATTGTCAGGAGTTGCTGCTGCCATTCTAACATTTCCAGGATTGGTGGGACCAGTTGCTTTAAGCTCATTCATGATCACATCATAATTAACACCTGATTTAGACAATACTTGAGCAGCGATATTGTCTTCATCTCGAAGCAGGGATAGGAGTAAATGCTCAGTACCAATTAGGTCAGATTTAAAAAGTTTAGCTTCAAGATATGTTACTTTCAGTGCTTTTTCAGCTTGTTTGGTAAGGGGGATGTTGCCCACATTTAGGGAAGAATTGTTCGTACGGATCATATCTTCTACAGATTTCCGAAGGCGAACTAAATCTACATTTAAGTCTTTAAGGAGTTTAATAGCGACGCCGTCACCATCCCGAATTAACCCTAACAATAAGTGTTCGGTGCCAATATAATCGTGGCCTAAACGAAGAGCTTCTTCGCGACTGTAAGAAATTACATCACGTACTCGGTTGGAGAAATTTGCTTCCATATTAAAAGCGACCTAATGCCGCATTATGCCACTATAACGAAACTTGGGACGAAAAGATTTTAAGCTTCCCAGAGTGCGAGCACGGCTGCAACTAACATGATATTTATGATGGCAATAGGTAAAAACCACTTCCATCCAATATCCATTAATTGATTATACTTAAATCTTGGTAACGTCCATCGTACCCAGATAAACACAAACATGAAGAAGAAAGTTTTTAAAAGGAAAGAACCAACTTGTAATAATGTACCTAAAATCCCCTCCATCACTCCCATAGCTTTTAATTGACTTTCGAAGGGTAACAAATATCCTCCAAAAAACAAGGTAGTTATCATGGCTGACCCCATAATTACGTGGATATATTCTGCCAAAAAGAAATTTGCAAATTTCATGGAGCTGTATTCAGTATGAAATCCACCTACTAATTCTTGTTCTGCTTCTGCTAAATCAAAAGGAGCACGATTGGCTTCTGCAAATGCGCAAGTAGCAAATATGAAAAACCCAATCGGGTTCCTAAATACATTCCACATTCCAGTTTGAGCTTCTACAATAGAACTAATTTTTAGAAATTCTGATCCCTCGGGAGCAAACTCATTCGTTAACAATACGACTGAAATTACAGATAGACCCAAACTTAGCTCGTAAGATATCATTTGAGCAGAAGAACGAAGTCCTCCCAATAATGCATACTTACTATTAGAGGACCATCCGGATAGGGTTACGCCATATATTGCAATAGAGCCTACGGCCAAAACATATAAAATACCGATATTCACATCTGCGATATAAACTCCTCTTGCAAAAGGTAATACTGCAAGACCAGATAGGGCAAGGCTTACTGAAATTACGGGTGCAATAAAATGCAAAGTTTTATTTGCATAGGTGGGTACAATATCTTCTTTCAGCAATAATTTAATTACATCGGCAAGAGGTTGTAATAAACCAAACGGGCCCACTCGATTAGGGCCAATCCTTTGTTGTATCAATGCACAAACTTTTCGTTCTGCATAAACCGTATAAGCTGCAACGGTGATCAGGGTAAACAGGGATAACCCGATCAAAATAAGGCGATCTGTTAGCACAAAATCCATATAACAAAGGTATAAAAAAACAGATATGAGAAGTGGCAGGAATTATTCTGCTGCCAGATGATAATTAGTCCGATGATTACTCAAAAAGCTATCAATGGTAATGAGTTTAACGCCAGCATAAAAATGACGAAGGATTTCTTCATGAGACCATCCCAAGGTGGATAGCTTATAAGCACCATCTTGGCACATTCCTACTCCATGTCCAAAGCCTTGGCCAGAAATAAAACATTGGTTTTCGAATTCTCGAATTCGAAATCTAGTGCTTTTTAGTTTTAATAGTTGTCGAATTTCGGTTCCAATGATAACCCAACGCGGGTCGCCATTCAGTTGTAATTCCTTTACTCTACCGCTAATATCCGGGATGATTGTATATTCATAAACTGGGAAATGGTAGTATCCAGATAAGATTCTTAAAAAATCCAATCTGGAGAGATTATACGACCATTCTGAATTTCTAAATTCTCGGTATTGATCATAAGATGGAGTGGATCTTAAATAAGCTGAGGGGGAAGACCAAACATCTTCACTATTTGCAGATTGTCCTCCACAATTCGCAGAGAAGACAGCATCAATCACTTCTCCATAGGGGTCTGTTAGAATAAGCCCTTGGGTTTGGGCAACAGCCTGGTCAATTAAAGAGGAGGCTTGTGGCACTCCTTTATATACTTGACAATCCACCTTGTCGTTAAGGTCGAATCCTTCTTTAGCATATTTCCCTAAATTTCGAACGGCGTAAGTTCGGCTACAAATGGCTTGAACTTTTAAAAACTCAGGGGTTTTATATATCCCTCCTTCTGCAGCCACAACCCCTTTCACATATTGTTCCATCCAAAGTAGATTAACCAATTTTAATTTTTGACGAGCAACTTGTATTTGCAAATGGCCAAAGTAATGTTTGGTATTTTTTGAAGGCTCTTGCCCGAGTTTAAAACCTCCTGTGGAATCGGCAGTCCAAAATAATAAAGATGGCCAATCCCCTAAATATTTACTGCCTTGTGAAAGTCTTACCTTTGAGCCTATTAAGGTTAACTGAACTTGTTGGCCTGGAGATAAGGTAAGAATTGTTTCAGGAAAAGAATCATTTACAGTAACCCACGTTTCTTTACCAATAGCTGTAAAGGTGACCCTTTGCAATTGAGAAAATGGTTCAATTAATACTTTTACCGCTTGCCCCTGAACCTTAATAAACAAGGAAAGCAACGCCCAAGCTAAAATTAGGATTAGTCTATACATTGAGATATTATATTTTCTGCTGCCCTTTCAGAGGCGCCTATTCCTCCTAAATGTTGGTGCAATTCTTGGTAAAATTCTAAAACCTTTTCTCTTTCTGGTCCGGTTTCAATTTTGTGCAAAAAATCGATCATATTTTCAGCTTTCATTTCTTGCTGAATTAACTCTTGAATTGCAGGTTTATCCAAAATTAAATTAACCAAAGAAATATATTTAACCTTTACCAATTGACGAGCAATTCTATACGACAATTCATTGCCTTTATAACAAACTACTTGAGGCACATTAAACAATGCGGTTTCCAAGGTAGCTGTGCCTGAAGTTACCAATGCCATGTGAGAAGATTTAAGCAAAGCATAAGTTTGATTCCAGACCAATTCTGCTGAAATTCCGGATTGACTCAGGATATCTGTATAAAGTTTAGCGGGTTGGCTTTTTACACCAGCCACCACAATTTTATAGTGGGGAAATGCTTTAGCCGCTTTTAACATTTCTGGCAACATAATGGAAATTTCTTGCTTTCTGCTGCCGGGTAATACTGCAAGCATAGGCTTTTGCTCAGTATTGGGTAAAGGTAAGATACTTTCTTGTGAAAGTGCATCCAACAGAGGATGACCTACAAAATCCACTGAAATATTTTCTTTGGAATAAAACTCTTTTTCAAAAGGCAGAATCACCAATAATCGCTTTACATATTTTCGAATGATTTCAATTCTACTTTTTTTCCATGCCCATAATTGAGGGGATATATAATAAATTACTGGAATCTTAAGGTTAAAAATAAAAGGAGCCAATCTCAAATTAAAACCGGGATAGTCAATTAATATTACTACATCAGGTTTCCAAATTGATATATCTGATTTAACATCCGCCAATATTTTCCAGATGGTTCGGATATTCATTAACACCTCCACAAACCCCATGAAATTCATTTGTTGGATAGGAATAAAAATATCCATTCCAGCTTTATGAAGATGGTCACCCCCTGTACCTCTAAAAATAGCGCTTGGCAATTTTTTTTGTAATGCCTTTACTAAATTACCGCCGTGTAGGTCTCCTGAATTTTCTCCCGATACGATATAAATCTTTTGTAAGGTTTTCAATGGATTCGATTAGGGTAAATGCATATTCCAATGATTCAAGGAAGGCAGGGCATGATGAGCAGTTAGATCAAATTGAACAGGGCAAACAGAAACAAAGCCATTAGCCAAAGCCCATTCATCGGTATCGAGGCCATCATCCTCAATTTTAAACTTACCGGTCAGCCAATAATATGGTCTTCCTGCTGGATCAATGCGTTGATCAAATTCTTCTACCCATCGTCCGATAGCTTGTCGGGTAATTCGAATACCTTTTATTTGGTCTAATGGCAATGCGGGAATGTTTACATTTAGCAAAGTGCCCGTTGGCATTGGATTATTTAAGGCTCTTTCTACGATAATTTTTACAATTTCCTGGCTGGCACTAAAATCAGCTTGATGTGAGAAATCACACAAAGAAAAACCAATAGAAGGAATTCCCTCGATAGCTCCTTCCATAGCTGCAGACATAGTTCCAGAATACACAACCGATATAGAAGAGTTGGCTCCGTGATTAATCCCACTAACCAACAAATCAGGTTTTTCTTTTAATAAAACCCCAGTTGCCAACTTCACACAATCTACGGGTGTTCCGCTGCAAGCCCAGCCTGTTCTGCCATGGGCAAGCTGAGATTCATATAATCGCAAGGGTTTGCCCACACTAATGGCATGCCCCATCCCACTTTGAGGACTATCTGGTGCAACAATGGTTAAATGCCCAAAAGATTTAACCGCTTCCGTTAGGTTCTGTATGCCCGGAGCAGTAATTCCATCGTCATTACAAATCAAAATATGGGGTTTCGACATTTTACAAAAGTACATAAGACCCGATGGATTTTGTGTAAATTCAACTAGGATTTATATTATGATAATTTTATTTCGCTGCATCTGCAGCCTAGGCTTATTCTTAACCCTTACTAGTAGGGTACACGCCATTGAAACGAAAAATTATTTTTGGATTACTTTTTCTGACAAGCCTCAAGGACAAATGCCATCTCTTTCAGAATCCACCTTGAAAAGAAGGGCGTTACAAGGAATTCCAATTACGGTTGCGGATTTACCGGTCAATAAAGATTATATACAAATTGTAGAAGGACAAACTTGTGAAAAGATTGTAGGATGTTCTAGATGGTTAAATGCAGTTTGTCTTAAGTTAGACTCAGTCTCTTTGGAAGCCATTCGTAATCTTTCGATTGTAAAACATATCCAACCGCTTGGTGATTATAAAACAATTCCAGCACAATTTGCTTCTGTTCCTGATTATGGTCAGGCTTCCGGCCAATTAACCCAGATAGGAATTCCTTGTTTGCATCAGGCAGGATTTACAGGCAAGAATATTAAGATGGGAATTTTTGATTCAGGCTTTAGAAATGTCAACATAAACAATGCATTTGATTCCTTGAGAAGCCAACAAAGATTAACTTATGCTTATGATTTTGTCAATGGAGATACGGATATATTTAATGAAGATTCTCATGGGGCAGATGTATTATCTACCATGGCGGCCTGGAGGCCTGGAATATTGATGGGAGCATCATACGAGGCGAACTATAGTTTATTGAGAACCGAGACCGTAGCTACGGAATCCCCACTTGAAGAGGTTTATTGGCAACAAGCCATGGAATGGTCTGATTCTGCTGGGATACAGATTATTCAATCTTCTTTAGGATATACCACTTTTTCAGGTGGAAGTGGCTATACCTATGCGGATCTTAATGGACATACTGCGGTAATCACTCAGGCTGCTCAAAAGGCTGCTGAGGTAGGAATGTTGGTGGTGGTAAGTGCAGGAAATGAAGGCTCAGGGTCATGGGGATATATCACAGTTCCTGCGGATGCTGACTCTATTTTGGCCGTTGGCGCTGTGAGTAATGCAGGATTGTTAGCCGGTTTTTCATCCCGTGGCCCAACTGCTGATGGAAGGATTAAACCCGATTTAGTAGCCACAGGATTAAATGCTTATATTATTAATTCTTCTGGAGGATTAAGTGCATCTTCTGGAACTTCTTTTGCTGCTCCCTTAATTGCAGGATTATCTGCCTGTTTATGGCAAGCGTACCCACAAGCTACAGCCCAACAAGTTAGAAAGGCGTTACTTCAATCTTCCAATCGATTTCAAAACCCTGACAATTTCTTTGGTCATGGAATTCCTGATGGTTGCCAAGCGTTAAACATTCTGCAAACAATTGTTTCAAAAGAATCTGATCTTCAAACCTCTTCCTTAAAATTATGGCCAATTCCTGCGCAACAGGAAATAAATTTATTATTGCCGGATTCAATAATTAAACCGATTTATTGGCAATTAACAGATTTACAGGGAAAACAAATTAATTCAGGGTATGCAAATCCGTTAATTCAAAATACTATTGATTTAGTCTCTTTAAATAATGGTATTTATTTATTAACGTTTTATTTATCAGAAAAATCAATAACCAGAATTATTGAGATTCAAAAATAATTATCGGGGGGTAACATCATTAAATTCTCTTCGTAAATTTTTGTCTCTATCGAGATTATCATAATCTACTGTATTTGCATCCTGAAAACGCGATAATTGATCAAGCCTCCAACGTGGATTGTTTGCTTCTCCGTATTTGGTAGAATGGACTAAAGGATATTCGTTGGTAATTAAATCCTTATCCACAAACACAAAAATCACTTGGGGTTGAACACCTAACTTATTATAGGTCCAAATTTCATAAGGAGCTGTGTTATTCATGCTTGGATATTGCTGAACATCATTGGGCGCACCATATTGCAACATTATTCTCCCTCTGTCGGTTTTCCAACCGGCTCTTAATTTTGATTTATATTTTTGATTGGCATAATCAATTAAGGATTTATAGGATTGCCATTCTGTTATCTTAGTATATTTAGTGGGTTCGGATTTTCTAGCTTCCCAAAATGCGTAGAAATAATTTTTCTTTTCTTCATAGGTTTTTAATACCTGTGCAAAACTTAATTCAGGGGCGGTACTTATAAATCGTAATTGTTCTATATATTGATTTAATTGATTTTCATCATATCCATATTTTTGATCAAAAGCATTGATATTGGTTAATAATTCTTCTGAGGCAACCCGATCATTAAATAAAAAGAACTTAAATGTTTTTTGGGTGACAATTTCATTTTTATAATTAAACATTTCAATTTTTAGCTGATAGGTTTGAGAAGATAATTCCCTTATCGGAAAGGTAATATTCAACATATCAAATTCCGAAGGGTTTTTTCGAAACGTCTGAGTATATTGTTCTAACTGACGAT
Source organism: Sphingobacteriia bacterium (assembly GCA_009924095.1). Lineage (GTDB taxonomy): Bacteria > Bacteroidota > Bacteroidia > J057 > RFSG01 > RFSG01. Next base: position 14,188 of record RFSG01000010.1, on the reverse strand, counting down.
TGGAATTTGCCTGTAAAATACTGGCAGTAATAAAATAAGGTTTATTCGTATTAGAGGCCGTGCGATAAATTTCTAAATAAGCCTTCAGGGTATCTTGTAAAATAAAAGTAGAATTGGTTACCAAAGGAATATAATCCTTTCCGTCAGCACGAGTTAATGTATTTTGTTGATTGGATTGCTGTTTATTTATATAAAACAATAAATCAGAAATAGCTACACTATCTTTATAAACAGGTTTGATTTCAAACTCCCGAACGGCAGTAACCTTACTACTAGAATCTGCCTGTAAATCTAACAGCGTAACAGAAAGCGTATATCTTCCGGGTGAAAGATATTTTCTCCAGGTATCTAATTGATGTGCTGAGGAAAGTGTTAAGGGCAGGGTATCGGATATCCCCTTACTCTCCAAAATAGATTGTTCATTAACTTTAATTTCTTCCCCTTGGGTCAGTACTGTTTGGATTTGAATTCTTGACCTAAACAATCCATCTTTATCTTTTTTATAATGTAGGGTTCTACTATCTACATATAAATGCGTTTCGAGATAGGATTGTTGTTTAATATCTTCAAAAATCTGATGATCTAAAATAAAATCAATTTCTAAGGATTGCCCCCAAACGGAAGAGATTAAACCAAAAAATCCTGTTAGAATTATTAATTTTTGAATCGAAAAGCACATACGTCAAATTTGCTTATTTCAAATATACGGTTTTAATTTCCGGATTGGTAATGAATAATTGTCAAATATTTATTTAATAAACGGATAAAAGCTATTCATGCAAGAAATTTGGCCATTATTGTGGTTTCCGCCTGTAGCTTGGTTTACAGGGGTATGGACAAAGCGTATTCCGATTTCACTGGAAGGAGATTATGTTCGGCAAAGCTTGATGAATCGCTGTTGGATTAAAGGACCAAATCGTATTTTATCCTTAACTATTCCTGTTCAACATAGTAAAGACAAAGAATCGAAGGAATACCGGTTTATAAAAATAGCCTATCAACAAGCCTGGCACAAAGAACATTGGCGGTCGATTGAAGTAGCTTATAATAGGTCAGCATTTTTTGAGTATATCTCTCCTGAACTAAAAAAAATTTGGGAGCATAAACCTGAAACGCTAGGTGAGTTATCACAACTTTCTTTTTCATTTTGCTGCAATTGGTTACGGCTTCCGGAAGCGGAATGGACGAAAGATTCGCCTACTTATAATTCGGTGCTTTTCCCGTCAAGCCCAAAGCCAACACTTGAGGTTTCTGAATCTCCCTATTTTCAATTATATGGTCCTTTTGTTCCTGGGTTATCAATATTAGACCTATTGTTTCATGAAAATCCGAATGAGGTAAGGCAAAGAATATTAACTAGCCAATAGGGTTTGTTACCTTTGTATTATGGCATTTGAGTTTCATCGAAACGCATCAGAATATTTTCGGCATCAATATGAGCATGCTCGTCAATTTATTGTTCCTTTTATTCAGGAGATAAAGCCTGTTAAAGATTTACAAGTATTAGAGATTGGTTGCGGAGAAGGAGGAGTATTAAAAGCATTTTTAGCTGAAGGATGTATTTGTACGGGAGTAGATTTATCCGTTGAAAAAATAAAAGCAGGAAGTGAATGGTTACAAAATGAATTAAATTCAGGTCAATTAAAATTTATTTCTGAGGATATTTATAAAGTAGATACTGCCAAGCTTTTTACAAATAAATTTGATATAATCATATTAAAAGATACTATTGAACATATATTTAATCAACCTAAAATAATTGAACATTTAAAATTATTTTTAAAGCCTGGGGGAATAATATATTATGGATTTCCAGCTTGGTGTATGCCATTTGGGGGACATCAGCAAATCTGCCATCATCCTTTATTAAGCAAATTACCTTGGATTCATTTGCTACCAAGACCTTTGTATAAAATATTTTTAAAAATCTGGGGTGAGCCGGAGGCCTGTATTAAAGAATTATTAGAAATTCAGGAAACAGGAATTTCTACCTGGAGGTTTGAAAAAGTTCATCAAAAAATTGGATATGAAATTTTAGAAAGGCGTTTATATTTTATTAATCCTATTTATACCTGGAAATTTGGATTAAAGCCTAGGGTTTTGCCATCAATTTTGAGTTGGATTCCTGGATTACGGGATTTTTTTACTACCGCAGCCTGGTATATTGTAAAGCCCATTAATTAATGGATTTTAGATTTTATCGAGAACTCAATCCCCTTCTTAAATCTAACATTTCCAAAGCAGCCACTGCAGCTTCTTCACCTTTATTTCCTATTTTGCCCCCTGCTCTTTCCATTGCTTGAGCTTGGTTTTGCGTAGTTAGTATGCCAAAAATGACAGGCTTTTGATAATCGAGTGCTACACGCTGAATTCCCTGCGCAACGGAATCACAAATAAAATCAAAATGCCGAGTTTCGCCTTGAATTACACAACCTAAACAAATGACTGCATCAGGTTGAAGATGTTCTAGCGCCCATGAGGCTCCCAGAGGTAGTTCAAAAGTGCCAGGCACCTCTTTGATGGTAATGCAAATATCAGGAACCCCTGCAGATGCTAAGACCTGCTTAGCTCCCTTTAATAACGCTTGTGTAATCTCAGCATTCCAACGACTAACCAGAATTACAATCTGATCGTGGGCATGTAATCCATCACCTTGATAAAAACTTCGCTGATGAACTTCCTCTTGTGACATTTACTTAAGATTTAAATTTCTGAATCTAAATCATCAGGAGATATTCTAGCAATGTATTTATCTACCTGTTGTGCTTCTGTGGAAGAGGGATATTCGTTTTTGATTCTCAAGTATAATTTCAATGCAGCATCTTTATTTTCTGCCATTTCATAACAACGCGCAGCTTGTTGCCATAAAAACGGAGTGGTGCTACTATTGGCTTTAATAGAAGCTGCTTTTTCATAATATTCGGCAGCTCCTTCTAAATCGGATTGGTCCTCTTTAATGGATGCCATTGCTGAATAAGCAGAAACTGAAAGGAAGTTTTCTCCTTTATCAAATGCATCAAAGAAACTATAGGCTTCATTCGCATTTCCTTGACGCAAATAAGAAACAGCAATGTAATAGTTGCATAAATTTCCTGCTTTGGTCCCGGAGAATTCATCCGCGAGTTCTAAGAATCCGCTGTTTTGTCCATCCCCATTTAAGGCTAGGTTAAAGGAATCTTGTTCAAAATACTTAACTGCAGTAAAGATTGCATTTCCAGCTTCATCTTCAGCATCTGGAGAGGCTGTGTTAAAAAACACAAAATATATAATTGCAGCCAGGATGATTCCGGCACCTGCAAGAACATTGGTTTTATTTTGTTCAAAGAAGCCTTTGTAATCAAAAGTAGAAAGGTTAAACCCTTCTGATGATTCGGTTTCTTCTTCTTCGCTTTCCTGATTTTCATCTGGTTTAGCTTCGATTTCCGCAGCAACGATTTCTTTCTTTTTAGATTTCTTTTTCTTTTCTGGAGCTATTGCTTCCACCGGTTGAATGGATGGTTCAGCGTGATCCGCTTCAATTTCATCCGTATTGCCTTCTGCATGGGCTACCATCTCGGAACCAATAGGTAAATCAGGTTGTGCGGGAACTTCTGATTTAGAAGGTTCTACAATTTCAGGTTGTGCTGGAATCTCAATCGCAGGTGTGGTTTCAATTTCAGGAACTACAGGATCTGGCTTATGATGCGTAATTTCCTCAGCTATTGGCTGAATCGTTTCTGGTTCAGGACTAACCTCAGGGGAAGAAGAAACCGAGGCTTCTTCAACAGCTGGGATTTGAACTTCAGCAGGAGAAGTTTCAGAAATATTTTCAACAGCAGGAGTATCCCCTAAAGGTACTTCAGAGTGACCTTCAGTTGACGTTTCGCTTGCCGGCTTTTCATCACCAGGCAATTGTTCTGCCTGAGGGGATTGAGGATCCTGAGGAGTTTCAGGATAATCGTTTTCCGTATGCATAAGCCTTTTTATCTAATTTGTAAAGAGGCACAAAACAAATAAAAAGGGGGCAAAAATAAAAATATGCTCGTCTTAATCTTTGAATATATGTGATTTAAGAGTGTCAAGGCTTATTGTCAGACTCAATCAATTTGCCAATTTCACTTTGAATTGAAATAAAAGTAGGGGTTGTAACAAATTTGAAATCTTGATGAGTAAGAAGCCAATGTTGTTTAAGGATACAATCTTCCCTTGATTCCAACAGCAAAACTTTAACACTTTGTTCTTCTACTTTTTTCATGCTTGGCAGAAATGGGTCGCCTCCATACCGATAAACCCGATAGGGTGACCCAGGAATATCTAACCAACGCGCTGCATCTTCTGGGTTAACAGCGCCATACTTTAACTGACGTATAAGCTGCTTGAACATCCAATTTTTATGTTTTTTTTCAATTGCTTTATCAAATGCAATTAATTCAAAAACATCTGCATAGGGTGCTTTACCGGTATAATCCACCACACCAATTAATTGTTCGCCCGGGATTCCGCGCGTTGAAAGCACTTCCCTAAATCGCTCTACCAATTTGTTTTTTTGCTCATCTGTTTGGTTGGAGATATTTGTTCTAGCATGGTAGCTTAAGGAATCCAAAATCCTCCTAAATGCTGGATATTGACTTTTTACTACCTCTTTTCTAATCTTATCTGCTTGATTAACCCATTGTCTCCACAAAACATTGTGAATTCTAAAATTATCAGGCAAAACAGAGGAAGTATCTAGTTGGGAAATGGGCACTCCATACCGGATTAATTCTTTTAACCATAGTCCTGCTATTGAATCTTGATGCAGGCTAAACGCTACTTGGGCTGCATTCCAAGCATCTCGAATTAAAAATTGATCATGTTCCTTCCAAGCTTCTTTGTAATAAATCAAGGAAGAATCGGTTTGATCGAGGAAAAGCGCTTTTTCCGCAGCCTTTATTTTCATGCGATACTCGGGAAAGCAGGAAATTTGGGCAAACAGTTGCGTAAACGATATTAAGAGCAATCCAATAAACCCAAAAGATGTGATGCCTTTCATGGTTGAGCGTTTTCAATTTGGGTGTGAAATTGTTCAAACCTTCCTGGCCATACTTTTCCTTTTTCTACTGCTTTTTTTGATTGAATTAGACCATTTAGTTCGGTTTTAAAATATAGATATTCAAACTGTATAGATCCATCAGAATAAACGGTGCAATCGGGGAATAACCCGTCTGGTAAACCAAATCTTAAACTATAGGGAAAGGTTTTCCTTTGCAAATCAGAATAGGTTGCGGTAAGAATAGGATTTCCATTTACATCGCGTGTAGCTGAAAATCCTGTAGGAACCCAAAAATAATCATATCGGCTAATAGAGTCTATCAATTCAATTTTCCCTGGAGGATTTTCTATATAAGTTCCTGAAAAATAAAAAGGAGGAATCGTTTTCCAGTGAATTCCGGTTACGGGTTGATGATGGCCACAAAGATGAAAAGTGTTATCCTCCATCAGCAGGATTTGCACCATGTAGGTATTATAGTAATAGCTTTTTCTACCGGTTAAGGGACGATCCGGAAATTGAACGGGTTGTGCCCAAAGGCAGGTAAAGGAAACCATTAAACTTATCCAAATACACCCGATGATTTTCATTTCAATGTTATCCTAATTATTTTCAAGGGATTTAATGGAAATTTAAAATAAATTATTCTATTAATTATCGTTGTCGAAAATATAAACTTAACGGACATCCTTCAAATCCATATATTTCGCGTATTTGATTCTCTAAATACCGGCGATAATTTTCTTTAATATATTGGGTATGTGAACCAAAAAACACAAAAGTCGGATGCGATGCTTGAATTTGGGTGACGAATTTTATTTTAACCGTTTTTCCTTTTACAACTGGAGGTGGATGTCGGTCAATCACTGGCATTATTTCATCATTTAATTGTCGGGTCGGAATTTTCCTTTGTTTTTCATGGAACACTTTAACTGCTACTTCCATGGTTTTTAGAACTCTTTGTTTTTCTAATGCGGAAACAAATAAAATAGGTATTCCAGTTAAGGGAGCTAAAGCCTCTTCAATTGCTTTTTGATAAGGTTTAATTTGTCTGTCTTTATCTTGAATTAAATCCCATTTATTTACAATTACGAGTATTCCTTTTTTATGTCGTTCAGCTAAGCTTAAAATGGAAAGATCTTGTTTTTCCATTCCTAATTGTGCGTCAATTATCAGAATAGCAACATCACAATTTTCAACTGCTTTTACGGTTCGGATTACCGAATAGAATTCAATGTTTTCTTGCACCTTCGCTCTTTTCCTTACTCCTGCAGTATCAACTAAAAAACAATCTAGGCCAAATGCCTGATATCGAGTATAAAGGGTATCGCGGGTGGTACCCGCAACTGGAGTTACAATATTTTGGTTTTTACCTAAGAGGGCATTTACGAAACTGGATTTTCCTACGTTAGGTCTTCCGATTACGGCAAATCTGGGGATGCTTTCTTCTGTTTCAACATCTTCCAGATCTTCCGGCAATAATTCTACAATTGCATCTAATAAATCTCCAGTTCCAGAACCTGTAATTGCAGAAATATTAAAAATTGAGCCTAATCCTAAAGCATAAAATTCTGAAGATAAATAAGCTCTGTCAAAATTATCTACTTTGTTAGCTACGAGTAAAACCGATTTTTTTCTTCTGCGTAAGAATTGACTTACTTGTTCATCCAGCGGCAATATTCCGGCAGTTACATCTACCATAAAGAGAATAACAGCGGCTTCTTCAACAGCAATTTCTACTTGCTCTCTAATGGCAACTTCAAATACTTCTGAAGATTCAGGAACATACCCACCTGTGTCAACGATGGAAAACTTTCTGCCATTCCACTCGGAAACTCCATAATGGCGATCTCTGGTTACCCCACTTTGGTCATCTACAATAGCTTTTTTTTCTTCTACCAACCGATTAAAAAGGGTTGATTTACCTACATTAGGTCTTCCAACTATAGCAACCAGTCCATTCATATCCCACCAAAAATCATTTGCAAAAGTACCCAAAAAGCCTCAATTGATTCCTACCTTAAGATTCTAATTTTATGAGATGAATTCCTTGAAATTATTTAGTCTATCAGCTGAGTGGTAATCCGAATGCCGAGGGTTTGAGATGTTAACTAATCGTTTTGCGGATAGTGATCGAGAATTAGTAGTGTTCTTTCTGGAAATATTAGTTGATCATCTTCCCAGAATACCCCTAAAAAGCATCAATTAATAATTTACGCTAATCAGAATTTTCAAAAACTGGGTTTTCTGATTAGTTTTGGTAACCTTGTCTTAACCTAACGTTTAAATATTTTGAATACTTCAGCAACCAACAAACACCCTCAGGGGCTCTATGTATTGTTTTTTACAGAGATGTGGGAACGCTTCAGCTATTATGGCATGCGTGCCATATTTACGCTGTACATGATTAAGGCTTTATTGTTTGATAAAGCATTTGCCTCAGAAATTTATGGAAGCTATACGGGGTTAGTTTATTTAACACCTCTTTTAGGGGGCTATATAGCGGATAGATATTGGGGAAACCGAAGAAGTATCCTATTTGGAGGAATATTAATGGCACTAGGACAACTTTGTATGTTCATGAGTGCAACGAATTATCAGCAGGTTGAAATTGCTGCGCCTTTGTTATACACTGGTTTAGGTTTATTGATATTTGGGAATGGCTTTTTTAAACCGAATATTTCTACCATGGTTGGGCAATTATATCCTGAAGGGGATAAAAGAGTAGATTCTGCCTTTACAATTTTTTATATGGGGATTAATTTGGGTGCTTTTATAGCCCCTTTAATTTGTGGTGGTTTGGGAGATACAGGCAATCCTGGTGATTTCCGTTGGGGTTTTTTAGCAGCTTGTATCGGAATGATCATCAGTACCATTTCATTTGAATTATTGAAGAACAAACATATTGTTACCCCAGAAGGGAAAGCAGTTGGGATGCCCCCTCAAAAAACAGTTAATACTTCTGAAACAACCGAATCTCCAAAAATCCCAATGAACCAAATTCTGATTTGGTCGAGTTTATCGATTGGTTTGTTTTTATTGTTTTGGAAAGGACTTCAATTAGACATCATAGGAGCTTCTATTTATGCTATAACATTAGTGGGTCCAGCTGCGATACTTTCAGATAAAGGATTAACAAAGATTGAAAAAGATAGAATATGGGTAATTTATATTTTAGCCTTTTTTGTGATTTTCTTTTGGGCCGCCTTTGAACAAGCGGGTGCGTCTCTCACCTTTTTTGCTGAAGAACAAACCGATCGGGTTATTTTAGGATCAGAAATTCCTACTTCTTATTTCCAAAGTATAAATGCCGTATTAATTGTAATCCTTGCACCTGTTTTTGCTATTATCTGGACTTTTCTTGGAACCAAAAATGCAGAACCTGCTTCTCCTACCAAACAAGCCTTTGGATTGTTATTCTTATCTATTGGATATTTAGTAATTGCCTTTGGCGTGAAAGGAATTCAACCAGAAATTAAGGTATCTATGATGTGGCTATTTAGTCTGTATTTATTACATACGATAGGTGAACTTTGCTTATCTCCCATTGGCTTATCGATGGTTGTTAAACTCGCTCCTTTGAAATTTGCATCGTTATTAATGGGTGTATGGTTTTTATCTACCTCCGCTGCAAATAAATTCGCGGGAACCTTGAGTAGTTTATATCCAGAAGAAGTGAAATTAGAGCAAGTAATAAAAGCGCCTGTTTTTAATCATCAAGTTTTATCTGGAGGAGATTCTACTTCTGCACGCATAGACAAGATTCAAAATGACAGTGTTTTTTGGTCTCACAATGCAAGAGGATTTGGAGAAGAAAAATATTCCACCTTTCAAGCAATGCCAAGCCAAATTGAAGGCAGTACTGATTCGGTATACACGCTTAAACCAGGCGTTGCAACTTGGGGTTTAGAATCTGTTTCAGGATCGGAGGAACAAGACTCCTTAATAACCTTAAAAAATGAATATCATCCTCAAGGGCAAGGGGCAATTCCTGCATCCAGATTAAATCTAATTGTAAAAAAAGAAGATAATGCTCGATTTACCTTTTCACCTGATGGAGAAAAATTATTAGTATGGAAACCAGGCAAAATGGAAGTATGGAATTATAAGCCTATTAAGCCTAGTTTTTTGGGTTTTCAAATTCATGGTTTGTATGAATTTTTCCTCATTTTCGTTGCATTATCAGGTTTAGCTTCCGGTATTTTATTTGTGTTAAGTAGAAAGCTTCAAAAAATGATGCATGGGGCTGGGTAATTATCTTTAAACATTAATTTATTAGATAATTTAATTCTAGGATTAGCTGCATGTGGGGAATTGGGATAATGTCAGGTTCCTCATTAGACGGACTGGATATTGCGGCTATAAATTTTCAAGAAGACCAAGACCAGCTTACGTTTGAATGGGGCCCAACGAATACTGTTCCTTATTCGATAAATTGGGAACATCGCTTAATAAATGCTCCAACACTCACGGGGATTGATTTAATTTCCTTAGATGTTGCTTATGGAAAATGGATTGGGCAACAGGTTTCTGAATTTTGCAATTCGTACAATTTAATCCCTGATTTTGTGGCCTCACATGGTCATACGGTTTTTCATTTTCCTATAGAAGGATTTACTTTTCAATTGGGAAATGGAGAGTCTATGGTTACCCAAATAAAGGCTCCCGTAATTACTCAATTCAGACAAAGAGATGTTGCGCTGGGTGGACAAGGTGCCCCATTAGTTCCTGCTGGAGAAATTGCATTATTATCAGACCTAGCAGAAGGGTTTTTGAATTTGGGAGGAATTGCAAATATTCATATTCCGAAAAAAGGAGCTTGGGATATTTGTGGATGCAATCAATTACTTAATTATTTATCCCAAGAAAACGGACTACCTTATGATAAAGATGGGAAAATTGCACAACAGGGAAAATTCTTAGAGGACATTTTCATACAGGCTAAATCTATTCCTTATTTATTTAAAGATCCTCCCAAAAGTTTAGGAAACAATCAAATTAAACAAGAATTAATTCCTATTTTTTCAACTAAAAAATATTCGGTTGAAGATAGAATGTTTACAGCTGTTAATTGGATAATATCTGAAATTGTTACTGCTGTGAAGGGATTCAAGGGTAGATTAATGATTACAGGAGGAGGAGCTTGGAATACATTTTTAATAGATTTATTAAGAAATGAATTAATATCTAAAGATATTAAAATCATCTTACCAGAGGAAAGAATGATTAATTATAAAGAGGCATTAATTTTTGGATGGATGGGATATTGTTCCTTAAAAAACAAAATCAATATTAATTCAAATTATACTGGTGCAAAGTATTCAGTATGTGCTGGCGCAATTCATTTTCCAGATATTAATAAGCACATGTTATTGTAAATAAAAAAGGAGAATATTTCTATCCTCCTTTTTTATTACTTTGGTTTTAAACATTAACTTATTTCACAATAAACTTTTGAGTAACTCTTGCAGTACCATTATCGGCAACTACATAATATACTCCGTTGGTTAATCCAGATAAATTGAAAGAATGGTTAGCAATTGGCAAATCGTTTTCAATAGAATTTTCTGAAACAATTGCACCTAAGCTGTTCAACACTTGTGTAAGCTCCCCCAAAAACAGTACAGTTTAAAAGTAGACAAAATGTTTTAACTTTTAAATTTGTAACAACTATGAAAAAGAGCACCTTGACTCGTCCTAAAAAAAGTTTACAGATTAATTGATTAATCCTAAACAAGGTTTACATTTGCATTGGAGACTAAACGGAAGCAAGCTCTGCTGGAGAGCAACTTGCCAGGGATACATCTCTGGGTGACGGAATAAAACGTCTTTTATCGCCAAGTGTAACAGCTTGGCTTTTTTATTCTCAAACCCTTCATGCCTAAAAAAACTCATTTTACGACATAATAACCTCCCCTTCGTTCGGCGTAGACTTAGTCTGCGCCGCTGCGTCATAGAAACTTAGTTTCGCCCTTCGACAGGCACAGGGACCGACTCAAGCAGCCGGTGGTTGAGCGCTAAGCACAAGAGCAAACGCATACTCGTTCTCCGTGTGGTTAGTGCTTGAGAAGCGTAACTGGTAGTTGCATGCTGTAAATGGGGGTATATAAAAAACCAAAAGCCCCATCGTGAGATGGGGCTTTGGTAAAAACGGCGACGACCCTACTCTCCCAGGTTTTATCCCAGTACCATCGGCGCTGAGCGGCTTAACTTCTCTGTTCGGAATGGGAAGAGGTGATCACGCTCGCTATAGCCACCATAGTCTTAAGGGTTTAGCGTCTTACCTTTTGAGGAGTAAGAACAGGCACCCTAAAATACCTTAGATGTATAGGAAGAAACATACAAGGGATTGAAAACGGCGTAGTTCGGAAAGTTACGGGTAATTAGTACTACTCGGCTTTGTCATTACTGACTTTACACCTATAGCCTATCAACGTAATAGTCTGTTACGACCCTTAAAAGATATCTCATCTTGTGGCGAGTTTCGCACTTAGATGCTTTCAGTGCTTATCTCTTCCGTACGTAGCTACCCTGCGATGCAGCTGGCGCCACAACAGGTACACTAGAGGTACGTCCAACCCGGTCCTCTCGTACTAAGGTCAGGTCCACTCAAATATCTAACGCCCACTACAGATAGAGACCGAACTGTCTCGCGACGTTCTGAACCCAGCTCGCGTGCCACTTTAATCGGCGAACAGCCGAACCCTTGGGACCTTCTTCAGCCCCAGGATGTGACGAGCCGACATCGAGGTGCCAAACCTCCCCGTCGATATGAGCTCTTGGGGGAGATCAGCCTGTTATCCCCGGCGTACCTTTTATCCTTTGAGCGATGGCCCTTCCATGCGGAAACCACCGGATCACTATATCCGTCTTTCGACCCTGATCGACTTGTCGGTCTCACAGTCAAGCTCCCTTATGCTATTACACTCTTTGCACGGTTACCAAGCGTGCTGAGGGAACCTTTGAAAGCCTCCGATACTCTTTTGGAGGCGACCACCCCAGTCAAACTACCCACCAAGCAATGTCCCCCAGTTATAGGGTTAGGCGAAAAATAAAGGAAGGGTGGTATTTCAACGTTGGCTCCCGGATACCTGGCGATACCCGTTCATAGCCTCCCACCTATCCTACACATCCCTTATCCGTCGTCAATGCTAAGTTGCAGTGAAGGTGCACGGGGTCTTTTCGTCCCGTAGCGGGTATCCGGCATCTTCACCGGAACTACAATTTCACCGAGCTCATGGCTGAGACAGTGCCCAGATCGTTACACCATTCGTGCAGGTCGGAACTTACCCGACAAGGAATTTCGCTACCTTAGGACCGTTATAGTTACGGCCGCCGGTTTACCGGGGCTTCGATTCAGAGCTTCTCCTTACGGATAACCCCCCCTCTTAACCTTCCGGCACCGGGCAGGTGTCAGGCCTTATACTTCATCTTTCAATTTTGCAAAGCCATGTGTTTTTGTTAAACAGTCGCCTGGGCCTTTTCACTGCGTCCCTATTGCTAGGGAGCCCCTTCTCCCGAAGTTACAGGGCTATTTTGCCGAGTTCCTTAGCCATGATTCACTCGAGCACCTCAGGATTCTCTCCTTGACTACCTGTGTCGGTTTGCGGTACGGGTTGTACAGACATATGCTTAGAGGATTTTCTTGGCAGTCTGATTAGGCACTTATCGGTTCCTCCGAAGATTCCCCGTACTGTCTCAGCTCAGCAAGTCTCGCGCTTTTTACTACGAAACCTATACCTAACTGATTCAACCATGTATTCCGTCACATGGCCGTGCTTTCACTCCTGCGTCTCCCCATCGCTCCCTGTACAAGTAGCGGAATATTAACCGCTTGTCCATCGGCTTCTCCCTTCGGATTATCCTTAGGCCCCGACTAACCCTGATCCGTTTAGCGTTGATCAGGAAACCTTAGTCTATCGGTGAGGAGGTTTTTAACCCCCTTTATCGTTACTCATGCCTACATTTGCTTTTCCATGCACTCCAGCAAATCTCACGATTCACCTTCCCTGCACATGGAATGCTCCCCTACCAATCCGTAGATTCCAAAGCTTCGGTAAATAGTTTGATGCCCGATTATTATCCATGCCCGATCGCTCGACTAGTGAGCTGTTACGCACTCTTTAAATGAATGGCTGCTTCCAAGCCAACATCCTAGCTGTCTATGCAATCAGACCTCGTTAGTTCAACTTAACTATTATTTGGGGACCTTAGCTGTTGGTCTGGGTTGTTGCCCTCTCGCCCCCGGACCTTAGCACCCAGGGGCTCACTCCCATGTATATATAGCAGCATTCGGAGTTTGTCAGGGTTTGGTAGGATTTGACTCCCCCTAGTCCTATCAGTAGCTCTACCTCTGCTATACTCTCCATGAGGCTGTTCCTAAAAACATTTCGGGGAGTACGAGCTATTTCCCAGTTTGATTAGCCTTTCACCCCTACCCTCAGCTCATCCGAATACTTTTCAACGTATACCAGTTCGGACCTCCAGATCGTGTTACCGATCCTTCATCCTGGCCAAGGGTAGATCACAAGGTTTCGCGTCTGCCCCGGATAACTATTCGCCCTATTAAGACTCGCTTTCGCTTCGGTTACGTACCTCAAGTACTTAGCCTCGCTATCCAGGAGCAACTCGTAGGCTCATTATGCAAAAGGCACACCGTCACCCCGTAGGGCTCCGATCGATTGTAAGTATGCGGTTTCAGGTTCTCTTTCACTCCCCTGTCCGGGGTCCTTTTCACCTTTCCCTCACGGTACTAGTTCACTATCGGTCATTCAGGAGTATTTAGCCTTACCGGATGGTGCCGGCTGGTTCCCACAGGGCGTCTCCGACCCCGCGGTACTCAGGATACAAGCCCACTCTACATATTTTCACTTACAGGACTGTCACCCTCTATGGTCCGCCTTTCCATGCGTGTTCAATTTTAATGTATCGCTTGTTGCTTGTCCTACAACCCCCTTATGGCCGTAACCATAAGGGTTTGGGCTCTTTCCCTTTCGCTCGCCACTACTCAGGAAATCACTATTGTTTTCTCTTCCTCCAGGTACTTAGATGTTTCAGTTCTCTGGGTTCGCTCCTTTCGGTATCTGACCTTCAGTCAGATGGGTTGCCCCATTCGGAAATCTCCGGATCAACGGTTGTTTGCACCTACCCGAAGCTTATCGCAGCTTACCACGTCCTTCT
>RFSG01000090.1 GCA_009924095.1 Sphingobacteriia bacterium | reverse complement strand
AGCAAACTGTTCCTTTCGGCCACTCAGGCACCTCTCCAGTTATTAAACCATAAAGATAAAAGGTCAAAGCCTTACTCCCAAATGAAATTTATTTACCCCCCACCTATCTTCCATTTTAAAGACTTATTACACCGTTTAGGAATATATGATTGAATTTTTCTAAATTGCTTCATAGCCTTCATTCCGAATCCTGAATTCCACTAATGCTTATGAAAACCCCTCTTCTATCCTTTCTGCTTTTATTTCTTACTGTATGTATTGGATGTCAGGGTTCTGAATCTAATCCTTCAGATCCATTTTCTAGTGATCAGCAGCATCCTACCCAAAATGATTGGATTGTGGTACATCAGTTACATGATCCTGATCAATTATTACCTACACACTATGCCAGTGTGGCATCCGAAATCATCTGCACCCAATTATTATTTCAACCGCTGCAATATTTTCATCCCCAAACTTTAGAATTAATACCCGTTTTAGCAACCACAAAACCTGTTGTATCTCCTGATGGGCTAAAATTTACTTTTCAAATTCGCAAAGAAGCCAAATGGGATAATGGAAAATTAATTACTGGACAAGATTTTTTAACGACCTTGAAAATTACCCGTGTTCCACAAGTGGGTTCCCGATTAGCTTTATATTTATTTATTGAGAAGGTAATTGTTAATCCCAAAAACCCTCAGGAATTTACCATCATTTGTAAAGAAAAAGGCATAAATAATTTATCCTGGATTTCAACTATATTAATTCTACCAGCTTATATATATGATTCCAAAGGGATATTAGAGGGATTTAGTTTAACAGAATTATCCAATACAAAAGAAGCTGAAAAATCTCAAGCATTATCCGATTTTGCAAAAGAATTTTTATCAGAAAAATATAAACGCGAACCCGGCAGTGTAATAGGTTCAGGCCCGTATCACTTGGCAGAATGGGTGACCGGAGAAAAAGTGGTTTTGGATAGAAAAAAAGATTGGTGGGCCGATTCCCTTCAAGATAGTATGTTACAAGCATGGCCTAAAAAATTAATATTTAAAACCATTAATGATTTAAATACTGCCATATTAGAATTAAAAGCTGGAAATATAGATTTAATTTACGGAGTAAAACCAAATATATTTAAAGAATTAACCCAGAATCAAGAATTAAAAAAACAATTTGAACTGAAAGAGTCTGATATGTTTGTTATGTCTTTTATTGGGATGAATATGAAACCGGGTAGTAAGCGCAAACCTTTTTTTACAGATATAAAAGTGAGACAAGCTATGGCGCATTTATTAGATATGGATAAAGCAATTAATCAATTTATTTTTGGTTATGCCAGAAGAATTAATGGACCGATTCCTGCTCTAAAAACAGGTGAATTTAATCCTAGTATTCCTTTGGTTAAATTTGATATTGCGCAAGCCAGAAAATTATTAGCAGAAGCAGGATGGGAAGATACTAATGGAAATGGAATATTAGATAAAATGATTCAAGGAAAAAGGGAAGAATTAGAAGTAGAATTGGCTTATGGAAATGGGGTAGAAGTAAGAAAAAATATCGGGTTAATGTATGCGGAAGATGCAAGAAAAGCTGGCGTTAAAATTAAAGTTACCGGATACGAGCCTTCTGTATTAGAAGAAAAAAGAATAAGTCGGGATTTAGATATGTTATATAGTATTATTGCTTCTAGTCCAGAGCCGACAGATTTAAAGGATTTATTTCATACTGAATCCTGGGTAAGTGGAGGATTTAATTATATGGGGTTTAGTACGTCAAAAACAGATTCCTTAATTGAAGCGGCGCGAGTTGAGATGGATCCTATGCGGAGAAAAGGTATGATGGATAGTTTACAAAGTTTGATAGTAGCAGAGACACCTTGTATCTGGATGATGTCATCCAAGAATTTAATTGCTGTGCATAAACGGATTAAAGGGTTTGTGCCTACGGTGGTGCGGCCTAATTTTTATGTACAACAGTTTTGGGTTCCGGAAAATCTGACCCGATACGAAAAATCAGAAAAGAAAGATTAATTAATAATTTTTTATAATAATTCTTCTATATATGATATACAAAATATTATATATTATATACAGTTACTTGTATATATTATATTTTATAGATAATATAAATAATATATTAATTTGATATGTTTGCCCAAATTCGACATCGTCTCCTGTGGATGTTGCCTGTATTAGGGGTAATTTCTATTCTTACTTTTGGATTACAAAAACTTACCCCCGGAGATCCGGTTTGGATGGCACTCCAAGCAGAGGGTATCTCCCCTACTCCTCTCAATACACGACAATCTAAAGAAGCGTATCAAAGAAAACGACACGATCTCCGCCTGGATTTACCCCTTTTTTATTTCACACTCTCTCATCAGGCAAGTTGTGATACCTTATTCCGAGTGATAACAGTTGAAGATCGAACTTGGATTACTCAACTCCTCCAAGAAACGGCAAGCCCTGAAATCATCCTACAGTTTTATGCTGACCTATTACATCAAGAAGAAATATGGGAACAAAATCCTTCTCCTCAATCCTTTCGGTTCCGTAATTATTGCCGACAAATCCGAGGACTCTCCTATTCCTCCTTACAAAAGATATCTTCCTTATTTAACCAAATCACAAATAGCAAAGTACTTAAGTTACCGAACTTACCCGCTTCATTCCCCAAATGGAAATTTTATCTTCCACAAATAAAATGGGAAGGCCTTCAAAATCAATATCACCAATGGATATCACGCTTATTGCAAGGAGACTGGGGAGTATCCTGGACAGACGGCCGACCGGTAATGACCAAAATCCCAGAAGCCCTTACCTGGACGATAGGATTAAACACCCTTACCTTATTGCTGGCTTGGTTAATCTCCTTGCCTGCTGGAGTTTGGGCTGCGAGACATCAAGGATCTTGGGCTGAAAGAACTTTCTCAGGCGCAGGATTTCTCTTATATGCCCTGCCTGGTTTTTGGGTAGCTACCTTGCTGACCTTAACCTTCGCTAATCCTGATGTATTATTATGGTTACCTGCCTCCGGATTACATGCAATGGATTATTCCTCAGATTGGCCGGCGTACAAAAAGATAATGGATCTAGGAGCGCATCTGGTATTACCTGTTGTGACCTATACCTATGCCAGTATTGCATTCCTATCCGCACAAATTAATAATGCGGTACATCAAGAATTATCAAAAGACTATATCCGAACAGCAAGAGCTAAAGGGTTACCTGAAGGAACAGTAATATGGAAACATGCACTTCGTAATTCTTCCTTACCCTTAATTACCTTAATCGGACAAATGTTACCCGGATTAATCAGTGGCTCTTTAATTTTAGAGAACATTTTTTCTATTCCGGGGATGGGGCAGTTGATGTGGAAAGCCTTATCAGAAAAGGATTTTCCGGTTTTGGTAGCTTGTTTTATTTTGACAGGAATGTTGACGATGTTGGGTATGTTATTAGCAGATTTGGCTTATGATCGGGCAGATCCTAGAATTGGTAGTAAAGAGAAGAAATGAAAAAAGGCATTTATCGTTGGGCTTTGGGTTGGATAGGGATTTGTGCTGTTGTTTCGATACTTGCTCCTATAATCGCTACGCAAACCCCTTGGCGAATTATATATAATAACCAAAATTATTATCCACTTGTTTATGATCTAACGGGTTGGGGGAAAGTAATTCCGGATGCTTCCTTACAATTAGATTGGCAACAATTAGGGAAAGAGAATTTATGGATGGCGCCTATTCCGTTTGATCCCACCCGACCTGACCATTCTGAATCAGAGGCAAATTCAAAACATTGGCTGGGTAAGGATGAAGCAGGAAGAGATATCGCCAGTCAATTGATTCACGGCACTCGAACTGCCTTAGGAATAGGAATAGGTGCTTGTTTAATTTCTGTATTCCTAGGCTTGATCTTGGGTGGACTTGCAGGGTACCTGGGAGATACTGTATGGATCGCTAGTAGAGCACAACTCTTGTTGGGAATTTTCGGAATATTTCTGGGGATTTTTTACGTATTCTTTACCCCCTTCTTAACCTTGCTGGAGTTTCATGGGGGTTGGATACTTAACGGTTTCCTATCCGTTGGAATTTTTTCTATATTCCCAATCCTTGGAATAAAGTTCGTCAACGTATTCCATTACTTTCCGTTTTGGAAAAAAACAATACACATCCCTATGGATTTTATTATTAGCAGATTAATAGAAATTAAACATGCCTTCCCCACTTTATTTCTAGTTTTAGCCATCATGGCGATTATTCCAGGAGGAGAAGGATGGTTGGCAATTATATTAGGAATTACAGGATGGACTCCCTTTGCTCGATTGATTCGTGCTGAAATGTTACAAATCAAAACATTAGATTACATGACCGCTGGGAAAGCCTTGGGATACTCTCCTGGAAGATTATTATTCAAACATGCGATACCGAATGCGTTAGGTCCGGTTTGGTCGATGGTAGGGTTCAGCATTGCTGGAGCTATTTTAGCAGAAAGTGCGTTAAGCTTTATTCGGGACGACCCAGATCAAATATCCTGGGGAGCAATATTAGCTTCTGCACGTCATCATCCCGAAGCATGGGGATTGGCAGTTTGGCCTGGCTTAGCTTTGTTTTTTACTTTGTATGCTTTTCAGTTATTGGGAGAAGCTGCTAGAAATAAATGGAACCCAAGGATGCGAAATATCCCTTAATTTTATTGATATGAAATGGGCTTATCCGGAATTTATGTGGTGGTGGATTTTAATTCCGGTGATGGGTATTCTATTGCTTTGGATTCAATATCGTGCTGAACATATTTATCAGCAATGGTTTAAAGGAAATACCCAGCATAAAAGAAGGCCAATCTTGCGTTATTTTTTAAGATTTTCGGGAATTACCTTGGCATTACTTTCCTTGCCAGGTCCATTTTTAGGGGAAGGTCATCCTGAAGGTGCCATCTTAGGAAAAGAGGTTTATTTTTTGGTTGATGTATCGGCATCTATGAATGCTCAGGATATTCAACCCTCAAGATTGAAGCGGGTTCAGCAAGAAATAAGTCAATTGGCGAAGCGATTACCCGGAGACCGATTAGGGTTAATTGTTTACACCCAACAAGCATTTGTTCAATGTCCATTAACAGACGATCAAGAAACTTTTTTAACGTTATTAAAACTAATTGACACACGGCAATTTTCAGGAACAGGAACAGATCTAAGAGCTGGGCTTAGTCAAGCATTAGAACGATTTGCAAACGATAGACCCCATGCGGATAAACCAATCGGTAGGGCTATTATATTGTTTACCGATGGAGAAAATTTTGGAGAAAATTACACTTCAGTGGTGAACCGATTAAAGGCTCAACAGGTTACTACCCTAGTAGTTGGCGTAGGGAAAGAAGAAGGAGGAACGGTTCCCGAAAGCCCTGGAAGTAAATCCCCAAAACGTAGGCCTGATGAAAGTGTTGTGCGATCCATTCCAGATTATGAAGGACTGAAGAATTTAGCTACAAGATGGAATAAACCATTGTTTAAGATTGAAGATGGAAGATCCATTACTGCCGAGTTACAACAAGCATTAGACCGTTTACCTCCCGTAACATTAGATTCTATTTCAGAGAAGATTCTCCTAAATCGATACACGTGGTTATTACTTCCCGGCATAATGTTGTTTGTCACTTCATTTTTCTTCATACCAATCGTTAAGAAATCAAAAGATGCATAAAGGAGTATTGATTTTATTAGCCTTTTGGGTAAGCTCAAATCCAGTATTAGACAAGGCTGAAGAAGCTTATTTAAAAAAGAAATATTCAGTTTCGATAAAATTATTTTCTGATGCACAATCCCTATATCCGGAATGGAAGCCTCAGTTAAAATATAATCTTGCGACTGCTTGGTTAATGGCAGACACATTGGATAGATCCTCTGAAGCTTATGGAAGTATCTTGAAAACATTACCTGTTGAAGCAGGGGCAAAAGCCCGTAACAACTTAGGATATATTGCGGTAGAACAAGAACATCCTGAGGAAGCTTTAGAATATTGGAAGGCAGCCTTACGATTAGACCCAAATCAAGAAAAGGCGAGATACAATTATGAGTTGTTAAAAAAACGTTTAAAAACCCCTCCGCCTCCTCCTCCTGACGAGGAGAATTCTCCTGAATCGGAGAATCCACCACCTCCTCCCAAAGCACATCCGGGACCTCCTAAGCCCACCGAAAGTCAGGGAAATGTAAATACTATTCTTGCCTTATCTGAAGATCAAACTTTGCAATACATTCAAAAGTTAGGGAGTAAACCCTATGTCTATATTCAACAATTAAAAAAATCTACTAAATCAAGGCCCGGCAGGACAGGTAAACCGGATTGGTAGACTAAGGAATCTTGCTTCCCATCGCTTGCTTCAGCCATTTTAACATTAAAAAAATTGCAGCGGCTGCCACTAAAGCTCCCAAACAATTTGTGAGAAAAAAATAAGATTTATCCTGATATTGATCCCATAATCCCGCAAGTACTCCAGAAAGCTTATTTCCTATTGAGGTAGAAAGGAACCATCCTCCCATCATTACTGCGGTAAGTCTTGGAGGACTGAGTTTTGAAACCAAGGATAATCCCATCGGACTTAAAAACAATTCTCCAATGGTAATAACCCCATAACAAGAGATTAGCCATAAAGCTGAGGCTTTATCTAAACCATTATTACAAACAGCAACGGCTCCAACCATTACCAAGGTTGACAAAGCGGTAATAACCAATCCCCACCCAATCTTAGCAGGAGTTGAGGGCTCGCGTTTATGTCGGCGTAAGAACCCAAAGAATCCCACTACCAATGGGGTTAGCAGTACGACAAAAAAAGGATTGACCGATTGAAATAATTCCGTAGATATTAACTTCAGAGACTGACCTTGCACTGGATATTCATTTGGGTTTAGGTTCTTTAGGTAAGGATGTGGTCCCATGGCCTTAAGGGTATTTCCCAAACTATCTTTGGAAGTTCTGAATTGGGCATCAAAAACTGGATATTCAGCCCATTCCAAATCAATTTCCTGAACTATACCTAGAGGCTTAGCCACTCGTGCAACCGGTTCAGATAGTGCCCTATCTGTAAAGTTTTCTGCCCAAGTGGTAAGTGCTGTTCCATTTTGTTTAAAAATTGCCCAAAACACAATCACAACACCGAAGATTGCCAATAACGCTCCGATAGATTTTTTCTCAGCAGGATCTCCTTTTACATAAAGTGAAATATAAAAAAGCGTTATCGGTAATGCTCCAAAAATAAAGGCATCTGTAGAGTCTGATCCAAACCAATTTCCGGGAATCAATACCCAACCGGCAACGCCAGCAAGTATTGCAGGAAGCAGCACCCATCCTAAAATTTTCATCAATGACATATCCTGCGATTGGGCGGGTTTTCTTACATCTGCGGATACAATGTGTTTCCTTCCTAGCGCAAATATTATTAAGCCGACAAACATTCCTATCCCAGCTGCAAAAAAAGCATATCCCCAACCAAAATTATTTCTCAAATAAGCTCCAAAAAAATTGCAGATAAACGCCCCAATGTTTATTCCCATGTAAAAGATATTATACCCGGAATCTTTCTGGGAGGAATAAACTGGCGTATTGTAAAGATTTCCCAATAGAGTAGAAATATTGGGTTTAAAAAATCCATTACCAATGATGATGAGCAATAAGGAAACATATAAGGCGGTATCTCCAGGGATAGCTAAACCCATATATCCTAAGCCCATTAATACGCCACCTATGTATATTGAATTTACATACCCCAGAATACGATCAGCCAGTAATCCTCCAATAAATGGGGTAAGAAAAACAAGCGCAATAAAGGTTCCAAAAATATCGGAAGCTTCTTTTTTATCTAATGACAATCCCCCTTTTTGGGTGTCGGTCATATACAGAAAAAAAATGCCCAGCATTAAATAATAGCCGAACCGTTCCCACATTTCAGTAAAAAAAAGAAATTGAAGACCTTTGGGGTGTCGAGAGGAAGTTTTCATGGAAAGGCAAGATAAAAAAAATCAAATGAAACTTTTCATTCCTTAATTCGTTGTAGGTACATCAATATAAAAAGGAGAATAAACTTATGGATCGAAAGACCTTTTTAAAGACTGGATTATTTAGTTTAGCAGCAGGCAGTACTTTGTCTGCCTCTGAAACACAATCCTCCTTTCCTTCGGTTGTTGGTTTTAATCACTTGCCTCCCGATTCACCAGAAAAAATTATGGATAATTTAATTTTACACAAAGCAAATACCCGTGGACATGCCAATCATGGTTGGTTGGATACACATCATACTTTCAGTTTTGCCAGTTATTATAATCCTGAAAGAATGCAGTTTGGGGTGTTAAGAGTTTTGAATGATGATATAGTTCAAGGTGGGATGGGTTTTGGTACACATCCCCATGACAATATGGAGATTATTTCTTTACCCCTTCAAGGTGACTTGGAACATAAAGACAGTATGGGTAATGTGCAAGTAATTCGCCAACATGATATTCAAGTGATGAGTGCTGGAACCGGTATTTATCATAGTGAATTCAATCGAAATCCAGATCAAGCGGTGAATTTTTTGCAGATATGGATACTTCCCAATAAAAAGGGTGTTTCTCCGAGATATGATCAAATGAGTTTTAAACCGGAAGACAGACATAATCGTTTACAACAAATCTTATCTCCAGATCCATCGGATGATGGAGTTTGGATTCATCAAGATGCCTGGTTTCATTTAGGTAAATTTGAGATTGGAAAAGAGGTAACTTATCAATCTAAAAAACATGGAAATGGAGTTTACATATTTGTTTTATCTGGGAAGTTAACGGTAAATGGACAGGAATTAGAGACCAGAGATGGTTTGGGTATTCCTACCCCAAAAACGATAGCGTTGAACATGACAGCAGCCAGCGAATTTTTAATCATGGATGTTCCTCTTTCTTAATTTTGTCTTGAATGAATCCTACTGATACTTCCCATCCCAAAATACCCACGACCCATCACCCTGTTAGTTCTTTTGTTTTAAATCGTTGGAGTGTTCGATCGTTTTCAGATCAAATGATTTCCCCAACCATTTTGGATCATTTGTTTGAAGCGGCAAGTTGGGCGCCTTCGAGTATGAACGAACAACCTTGGGTTTATCTTTATGGTTGGAGAGGAGACGCCTTGTTTGAAACCATTTGGAATTGTTTATTACCAGGAAATCAACCCTGGACAAAAAATGCTTCTGTGTTGATGTTATGTTTAGCGAAAAAAAATCATGCTTCACTTGGAAAGCCCAATAAATACCATCTATATGATGTAGGGGCAGCCAATCAAACGTTGTTAGTGGAAGCAGCCTCTTTAGGGATATTAGGCCATCAAATGGGTGGATTCGATAATCCTAAAATCTTAGAAGCGTTAAATATTCCAAACACCTTAGAACCTGCGGTTTGTTTAGCGCTTGGGTATCCGGATACAGCAGATAAATTAGAGGAACCCTTTTATACACGAGAAATAAGCCCTAGAACACGTAAAGCAACTGAGATGTTTGCTTTCCAGGGGAAACTTCCGGAAACTGACTTTTAGGGGAATCATTTTTCTCTAAATAGTAAACTCTATATATTATCCCAATATTTATAAATATATTTATTATAGAATTTATTTCTCAAATTGGAAACTCGATTAACGCGTTATTCTGCAGCGTCTGGTTGCGGATGTAAATTGCCTGCTAAGGTTTTAGACGAAATACTTGCAGGAATTCCTAAGGGTTTAGATTTTAATTTATTACTAACAGGATATCTAAAGCGGGAAGATGCGGCTGTATATGCTTGGTCTGAGTCTCGTTGGTTGTTATCTACCACTGATTTTTTCACGCCTATCGTAGATGATGCCTATCATTACGGATATATATCTGCAGTAAATTCCATCAGTGATATTTATGCGATGGGTGGAACTCCCATTTTAGCTTTGGCAATTTTAGGTTGGCCGATAGATCAATTGGGAACAGCCCAAGCTTCAGAGGTTTTACGGGGAGCTCATACTGCTTGTGAGCTTGCAAATATCCCTTTGGCAGGAGGGCATAGTATAGAATCGCCTGCTCCCTTTTTTGGATTATCGGTTACAGGTGAGGTTGCGCCCCATCATCTTAAAAACAATCAAGGCGGAAAACCTGGAGATTTATTATACTTATCTAAACCGCTTGGAACCGGAATTTTAGCATCCGCTTTAAAACAAGATAAATTGATTCCAGAAGACTTAAAGATCTTATATCACTGGTGTGAAACCTTAAATAAAGCAGGAGAATCCTGGGGAAAAATTAAGGGAGTTAATGCATTAACCGATGTTACCGGATTCGGCCTGTTAGGGCACTTACAGGAGATGTGTGGAGAAACCTTAGGTGCAGAACTTCAATATTCAGCCATTCCGCTGCTCTGCGATTTAATGCCGTATATTCAACAAAACTGTATTCCCAATAATACTTGGAGAAATTGGCAAACCTTACATAGCAAAACCCAATTATC
>RFSG01000089.1 GCA_009924095.1 Sphingobacteriia bacterium | reverse complement strand
TTGGGAAAAGTGGAAGTGGCAAGAGTGTCATGCTGAAATGTATTGTGGGGTTATTAGAACCCAATGAAGGAGAGGTATTATATGATGGGCGCTCCTTTTTACAGGCTGAATTTCAGGTGAAGCGGGAAATCAGAAAACAGATTGGAATGTTATTTCAAGCCTCTGCATTATTTGATTCCTTAACAGTAGAAGAAAATGTAGCCTTTCCGATTCGAATGTTTACCAGGCAAACCTCAGCGGAAATCAAACAAAGGGTGGCCTTTTGTTTAGAGCGGGTGAACCTAAACAAAGTTGAAAAATTATTACCCTCCGAAATATCCGGTGGGATGAAAAAAAGAGTGGGCATTGCCAGAGCGATTGCCTTACAACCCCGATATTTATTTTGTGATGAACCCAATTCCGGATTGGATCCTTTAACCGCTTCCGTTATTGATAAACTTATTTATGAAATAACCCATGAGTACAATATGACTACAGTTGTGGTATCTCATGACATGAATAGTGTTACCAATATTGGAGATAAGATTATGTTCTTGAATGAAGGAAAAAAGGCCTGGGAAGGAAGTAAACAAGAATTGATGACAACCTCTGAAGAACGGGTGCGTGAGTTTGTGTTTGTATCTGATTTTATGAAACAAAAAATTGTGGTATGAGTAATAAATCTTTCTATTATCTACTAGTTTATTATTTTCTATTTTCTCTGGTTTGTGCTCAGAATACCCAGGAATTGTATTGGGTAACCTTTCAAGAATGTGCAAGAGACTTAAGGTTAGAAAAGAAGTTAAGTGCCACTACCTATCAAAACCGCAGAAACAGTGGGTTGCCCGAATGGCAGGCGAGTGATTATGGTCCGGAGGTTGGGTATTTAAGTCCAATACAGGAGATCGGCGGAGAAATCCGCACGGTATCTCGGTGGTTAAATGCAGCCAGTGTGCGGTTGAGTGAAAGTCAAGTGGATCAAGTAAACCAATTATACGGGGTTGAATCAGTTACGCCTTTAAGAAGTTATTTGGTGCCTGCCAGCAGGGAATATAGCTTACCTGCGGGGGCTATGGTTAAAGCCTTAGAGGCAATGCAAGCCCAAACTTTGATTAGGTATCAATTAACCGGCGAAGGAGTTAAGATTGGGGTGATAGATGCAGGATTTTATCAAGCCCATACCACCAATGGGTTAGTCCCTTTATTTGAAAATAAACAAATATTAGGGTATCGGGATTTCTTAACCCCCGGAAGAGAAGGATTTTTTGACCTTAAAAGAACCGAACAGGATGGGCATGGAACCCTGGTTTTATTGGCATTGGGGGGAAAAGAACCTCAAACCCAGTTTGGATTGGCCACCGGTTCAGAATATTATCTAGCCATTACCGACCATCCGGTTTCAGAAACCAGAAGAGAAGAAGACTTATGGATTGCAGCAGTGGAGTGGATGGACAGTTTAGGCATACGCTTAATCAATTCTTCTTTAGCTTACGGAGATGGATTCGATGAGAAGAAGGAGAACCATAAGGTATCAGAAATAGATGGGAAGACCTTAAAGATCACACAGGCCGCCGACTTAGCAGTAAATCAAAAAGGAATTTTAATTGTAAATGCTGCAGGAAATTCCGGAGATCGCAGTGACTGGAAAATTATCGAAGCGCCAGCGGATGCGAAAGGTGTGCTAACCGTAGGTTCTGCTACTCCTGAATTCAGGAAGGTAGCCCATAGTAGTATCGGACCCGATAAACTTCCCTGGGTGAAACCGGAAATAGCGGCAATATCCGCAGTCGGAACCTCCTTCGCTGCCCCTTTTATAACTGGATTAGCCGCTTGTTTGTGGGAATTAGAACCTGGCTTAAGTGCTCTTCAAATGAAAGAACTTATCCAACGTTCCGGACATCTTTCCCCCTTTCCCAATAATTACCTCGGATATGGAATTCCCCAAGCAGACCGTGCCATTCGCCTGATTGAGCAACCCCGTCAGCCGGGTAATTTTGCCAATACCATTAAAGCCGAAAAGAAAAAAGTGGAAATACCCGTACCGGATGAATCCTTACCCATCACCATTTATCACAAATGGAACAGCACCAGGGTAACACGTATGGAAACCGGAAAATCTGTTGGAGGAGTTTTGACTGTTCAACGACCCGAAACGGAAACCCACACTACGGTTAACTTCGGAACACAATCGGTGTATGAAATTACCTGGTTAGAGTGAGGTGGGTAATCCTGTAAAGTCAACTAATTCATAATTGGCATTTCGGCCACCTTCGGCTGTTTGTTTTAAAACACCTTTTTCGATTAAGTCTTTTATATCACGCAAAGCGGTATCAGTAGAAGTGTTGGCAATTTTTGCCCATTTTGAGGTTTGTAATTTTCCTTCAAATCCATCCAGAAGTTTGTTGAGCATTAATCGTTGTCGTTCGTTGATGGACGTTTGTTCATGCAGTTTCCAAAATTCAGCTTTTTGTAATATTTTTTGAGTCGTGTTTTCGGTGGCAAGCATGGCGTTTTTCAGGCATTGTAAAAACCATTCGAGCCATTCAGTAATATCGCCTTTGCTATGTTGTACTTTTTGTAATATTTCATAGTAGCGTTTGCGTTCTATTAAAATTTGACTTGACATACTATAAAAGCGTTCACCGCTACTTTCGGCACAAGCAAGCAACAGGTCAGTTATAGCACGTCCAATTCGACCGTTTCCGTCATCAAATGGATGGATGATGATAAACCAAAAGTGTGCTATTGCAGCTTTTAGAACAGAATCAAGTATATGGTCATTATTGAACCAATTTAAAAACTTGTCCATTTCTTTTTTTACCATTTCTGGCTTAACAGCTTCATAGTGCACTTTTTCTTTACCCATGGCACCTGAAACTATTTGCATTTCACCTTTACGGTATCTACCCACTTTAATTTCATAAGGTCCGCTATATCCTGTAGGGAAAAGTGCTGCATGCCAACCCAACAAACGTTTTTCTGTTAAAGGCAAATTGTAGCGTTGTGTAGCATCAAGCATCATTTCAACAACCCCCTCAATGTGTCGATTACTGGTCACAAGTCCTGCTGTGTTAATACCCAAACGTCTAGCGATAGATGAGCGTACCTGATCGTAGTTGAGTAATTCACCTTCAATCTCAGATGATTTTACAATGTCTAAAGTTAGCGTAGTAAGTGTGGCTTCTTCTTTAGCAGAGAACCCTAGTGCATTCATTTGCCCGATGATTTTGCCTTGCATTAACCGAACCTCTCCAAATAGAGCATTGATGGCTTTATCATCCCAAGTAAAATCAGGCCAATTTTTATATTCATAAATGTATTTTGCCATGATTCCAATACAATTCTGCGACAAACATAGCAATTTACCACCGCATTTATGCGGTGTTAATCATGTTTTTTCACCGCATTGTTATGGGGAAAGCTTACCTTTTGGGTCTATGATGTTGATTTGTCATTGTATTTACATTTTATTGTAAACCTTATTTAGGACGAGACAGAACATGTTATCCCATTTTTTCCTTGCAGGAACGGACGTCTACAACGGCAGAGATGCCCCTTTTTTCAAAAGCCTCCAAGGAGGAAAAAATTTAATCAAAAAATGTCCAATTAACCCCAAACGAAAATACCCTTCCCCACATAGGATAATATGGGGTAGTGTAGTATTGAGGGATATAAAAAGAATGTCCCAGATTTAATAATCGAACAAAAATTACAGCATCTTTAATTCTTGCATTGGCAAATGCATCTACCCTCGTAAAGGCAGGAATAGCATAGTTTCCGGGATACCAAGCACCTGAAAGAGGATCCAATCTGAATCCTGTATAATTCGTAAATAAAGTAGCTTGAAGTCCTATGGAAACTATAGCCGCTTTTTTAAACAATTCATTTTCATAATAACCCAACACTTTGCCAAAGGCATTAGGTTGTGCGTTTACATAATATTCACCGGCACTGGAGTTACTACTTCCTTTTTGAACGGTAATATTAGGTTCCAAATAAAAACGGTTGATTCGTATACGAGCGTTGAGCTCTACCCCAGCCCATTGAATATTGCTTGAAATACCCCTAGGGATTACCCCTAATAAAGTATCATATAATACTGGAGCATTTACTTTGGAATAAAATCCTCGAAGCTTACAAGCATTTCCCTTATATCTATACTTACCCGACTTAATTCTATCTGGCGCTTGCCAAGCGATGGAAGGACTAATGTGTAATACTATTTGATTATGCGATAAACCTACTCCTGTTAAGGTATTACTTCGATACAGCGTATCCATGAGATTGGGATTTATCTCCCCATAGGTTACCTGTAATTTAACCTGCCAGGGTTTCCAAGCTTTCAAACTATCTAAGGTAACTGGATGTATATAATAATAACTTTTGCTACTATCTTTAGGTATTGGAAAAGTAAATTTGCCTAAAGGGGTTTGCCAATTAAAATTTCCCCATCGTGCAGGGGGAAGGAAAACAGATTGACGATAGGATAGCTGTAAACTGACCTTCTCAGCCAAAACAGAATTAGGATACCAAGTTCCTAAATAATAAATTTCGTTAGTAGTTTGGTGAAGACGGGTATAAGACAGCCCATATTCCTGATATTGAAGTCGTGCTTTTATTTCTTGAGATAAAGATCGGGTTTCCTGTTTTAAACCAATGGAAACGCCTAAACTTCGAACGGTTCTAAAGTCACGCATAAACGATGAATCCTTTTTAAAAGGAGGATAAGCCTCCTTTGTATAAAGGGAATCCAAATATTTTCTCAAATAATAACTTTTGTTACCTTCTTGCACCAAAGACCAATGGTGATGGGCATTTGAATCCCGATTTAATCTATAGCTTTGTTTGAACCAAGCTTCCGTTTGATATCGTTCCAGCCTGCCATTTTTTATTTCTACTGAAGTACTTAAGGGATTTAATTCAGGTACACTAATTGCGATATCAGGATCCACTCCCCCATTAATACCATCTACCAATTTTTGAAAAGTACCCGATGCCATTAAATGATATCTTTGGTTACGAGATCGTATAAATTGAGTAATGTAAACTTGATAATGATCAAAAGCAGAATTTAAAAAATTACCTTCAGAGACTCTTCTTTTATATCCGATAGTTGTATTCCAATAGGGAGAAATATTCTGGCTAATTTCAAGGTTCAACAATTGCAAACGCTTACTCGCTTGAGCAAAGTTGACCATTACGTAAGGCGTATGGGTATTATAAAATTTTTGTTCTGAAGGGATAGATAATAGATATGCATCTCGTTCTCCAGACAAAGGATCTATAAATCCTTGATGGGGAAACAACCAAACATTGGGCAACCCATCATACCGTTGCAATACCGGTTTGCCTGTATTACCAAGGGTTTGCACCCATCCGGAAAGCGTATCACTTTCATCCCATAATTGAAGGATTGCTGGGATACGATACAGGGAATCACCATTTTGTTGTGACCGACTATTAAAATTATCACTGGTATATTTTCGGATAGATCGGGGAACTTTAGTAAAATTCCGAGAGCTATCGGTTAAGGTGGAATCGGGCTTGAAACGATTGTTCCGATTTCCATTTATAGGGTTCACGGACTGAGTCCAACCCAGGGGAATCGTGCATGAAATTACAAAACCGCATATCCATCCTGTAATCCAGGATTTAAATCCATTCAACTTAAGCAAGGGATTCAACCAATTGTTTTAACAACAAGGTAAGGCTTGGCTCGGCTGCATTGGCAGTTTCAATAATTTCTTGAATAGATACCTTATGTAATTGATCGGGATTACACTCATCGGTGATCACCGAAACTGCCAATATTTTCAATTCCATTTGATGGGCAACAATTACTTCAGGAACGGTTGACATTCCCACTACATCCGCACCAATGATACGTAAGAAACGATATTCAGCGCGCGTTTCCAAAGAAGGTCCTGCAACTGCTACATACACTCCAGAATGTACTGTAATTCCTGATGCCTTGGCTAACTTAGAAAAGGTTTTCATCAGTTCTAAGTCATAAGGCTGACTCATATCCGGGAACCGAGGTCCGAAGCTATCATCGTGTGTGCCAATGAGAGGATTATGACCTAACAGATTAATATGATCATTGATCATCATCAATTCTCCCTTTTTAACTAAAGGGTTCATAGAGCCAGCAGCATTGGATAATAGTAAGGTTTGAATCCCCAGCATTTTAAGAATACGAATGGGGAAAGTAAGTTGACGCATGGAATATCCTTCGTAATAATGAAACCTTCCTTGCATCGCTACAATAGGTTTTCCGGCTAAGGTTCCAAAAATTAATTTCCCAAAATGGCTTTCCACCGTTGAGATCGGAAAATGCGGAATAAAATTATATGCGATTTCCCGTTCCACTTCAATTTCAGCCACTAAGCCTCCGAGACCTGTACCTAATACAATTCCTACCACAGGTGTTCCTTTGTAAAACCTTCTGATAAAGGACAAGGCTTCTTGATATTGTTCGTTTTCTGTCATGATTTTTATTTTCTGTGAATTACTTCTTGAAGACAATTAATGAGCGTATCTTTCCCCGCTAACCATTCTAAATCTATTCGAATAAATGCCCAAGGATAAGGGGCTAGAAAGGATCGCAAATTTATAGAATTTAAGCGGCAGAAATCTTTTTCAGTAGTTAGAATTACCAAATCCGGACTACTAGGCGATAAACGTCTCCAAGTGTCGGTTATTTCTTTTAGCTCAGAAGACTTAAAAACATGATGATCGGGAAATGACCATTTATGTAAGATCACGCCTCCGGCTTGTTCTATTTGAGAGAAGAAATAAGAATTATTGCCAAGGCCCGCAAATACTAATAATGGCCGTTTGAGTGCAACTTCTAAAGTAAGCACTTTTTCTTCCCCATTTTCCATCAAAACCATATCCGTGAAAACAGGTCGGGAGTAAGCAATATTAGGATGCTGAATTCTTCCTTTCAGCGGGTCAATGGATTCGCATTTATTAATCACAACCATGCCGGCACGATGCAAAGCTGAGATCGGCTCTCTAAGGTTTCCGGCTGGAAGTAAGAAATCGTTATCCGGCATACGGTTGGCATCGAGCAGCACAATGTCCAATTCTCTTTTTAACCGATGATGTTGAAAGGCATCATCCAATAATAAAAGTTGTAGAGTAGGATGCGCATGAATAATTTCCCGAGCAGCTAACAGCCGATTTTCCCCTACATAACAAGGGATATCGGGAAAACGAGCGGCTACCAAAACTGCTTCATCTCCATATTTCTTCGCACCTTCTAATAGATTTTCAACTTTATAAATTCCTTTCGTATCTCGTCCATATCCCCTACTTAAATAAGCAACTCGAATTCCTTGATCCTGATAGAACTTCAATATCCATAGGGCTAAAGGTGTTTTTCCTGTTCCTCCGGTAGATAAATTTCCGATGGAAAGTACAGGAATGTTTATCTCTCCTGAAGATAATATACCTTGCGCATAAGCCCAGGTTCTAATGCCAACTAGGATTCTAAATAAGATGGAAAAAGGAAGTAGGAGAAGCCTAAGATACTTTAGCATCAAGCGTTTCTATCAAAAGTAAGTCTTTCCCCTGGAGGCGCAGCAACTAGTGATTGTCCATCCCAAACCTGATTCCCGTTTACCCAGGTAGAGGCAATAGAGGCAGAGAAAGTAAAGCCTTCAAATGGCGACCATCCGCACTTATAAAGTATATTATCTGAATTTACAGACAAAGGTTTATTCATATTAACCAATACCAAATCAGCTTTAAATCCTTCTCGAATAAATCCCCGCTCTTTAATCTGAAAACATTCAGCCACTGCATGAGAAGTTTTGGTTACCATTTCAGTTAGAGAAAATACCCCCTCATTTACCATGTGCAATAAGGCGGGTAAGCCCTGCTGAACCAAGGGTCCACCCGAGGGTGCATCCCAATAGCCCAAAGATTTTTCAGCCAAAGTATGGGGAGCATGATCAGTAGCAATTACATCTATATTGTTTCGCTTAAGCCCTTGGCGAATGGCAGCTCGGTCGGCTTCTGACTTAATCGCAGGATTCCATTTTATTCGATTCCCTAATCGCTCGTAATCCTGATCGGTAAACCACAAATGATGCACACAGGCTTCAGAAGTGATGCGTTTCTCTTTAAGCGGGATAGAAGCAGAAAACAGCTCTACTTCAGCAGCGGTAGAGATATGAAGGATATGCAACCTGGCTCCAGTTCGTTTCGCAATTTCGATAGCTTGTTGGGAAGATAAAATGCAAGCCTCTGCATTTCTTACGAATGGATGATGAACCGCAGTAGCTGTATTCCCTAAGGTTTCTTTATAATATTGAATGGCCGCCCGAACGGTTGGCTCATGTTCACAATGGGTGGCAATTAAAACCGGGGAGTGGGTGAAAATATTTTCTAATACCGCCGGATCATCTACCAATAAATTGCCAGTTGAAGAACCCATAAAAATTTTTAATCCACACACTTCCTGAGGATTTGTCCTTTTTATTTCTTCAAGATTATCAGAAGAAGCTCCGAGGTAAAATGAATAATTGGCAGGAGAATTTTGGCTGGCAATAGCATATTTATCTTCTAATAGTGAATGGGTAAATGCACTCGGTTGGGTGTTGGGCATCTCCATAAAAGAGGTAATCCCTCCGGCAACTGCTGCTCGGGATTCAGAATAAATATCTCCTTTCCAAGTAAGTCCAGGTTCCCTGAAATGAACTTGATCATCTATCCACCCGGGAATTAAATGATTTCCCTGCCCATCATACAAGTCTGTTGCATAGGGGACTTGTATTTCGGGGGCAATTTTTTCGATATGTCCTTTTTTGATTAATACATCGGAATGAACAATTTGATTATCGGTAACGACCAAAACGTTTTTTATAATCAGGGGGCGATCCATTTTAAAGATTGGGTAAGAATTAGGAACAAAGATAAGATACCGGCGTAAGAACCTAATTTCTGAAACTTGATGTCCAAAAAAGAAGAAAGGATAAGGAACTATTTATACAATTATTGTTCAAGTGGTTAAGTAGATTTCATCATTTTAGAAATAATCTAAATAGCTTTTTCCACAAAAAATATGGCAAGGGTATTTTGAGGAATAGGTGGGTCTCCCTAATTTGCGCGCTGAAGTGAAAAAGATGCACAATAAAATTACCCAAGCCTCAGGAAGTCTGGTTTCAGATGTTTCTAATATTTTTGGCTTAGGATCGAGTTACCTTTTCAGGAAATTAAACGGTTGATGCGATTGAAACCCATTCATATGTTCAGACGACTTGCGACACCACTCCTGTCACTATTTTGGTTAGGGGCAACATTGTTACCGCTGCAGGCACAACCTGACGGGGCAGCAATTTTCAAGCAAAACTGTACTGCTTGTCATGCGATTGATAAGCAAGTAGTAGGCCCTGCTTTGAAAGACGTTCATAAACGAAGAGACGAGGCATGGATTCTAAAATTTATCCAAAACTCAACTGCAGTTATTCAAAGCGGAGATCCGTATGCAGTTGCCCTATACAATAAGTACAATAAAACGCAAATGACCTCCTTTAACTATCTTCCCGAAGAAGATATTAAAGCGGTGATTGCTTACATCAAAGAAAGATCTGAAGCACCTGCAGAGGTGGCAGCGGCGGGTGCACCTGCAACTGGAGCTACTGGAGAAACCGGTGGAACCGCTATCAGTCAATCTACTTTATTATGGGGCTTGGCTGCCTTAGTGTTGGTTTTAGTGCTAATTATCTTCTTGCTTATCTTTATTACCACCCTATTGATTAATGCTTTACGGGAAAAAGAAGCAAGGGCCAAAAATGTAGCCGTTGAATCCTTAAATCAATCCTGGGATATCTTCAAAAATAAATATGTAGTCACCTTAACTGTGTTTATTGTTTTAGCAGGAGGATTAAACTACACTGTTAAAACAGCTCGTGCAGTGGGCGTTCATCAAGGATATGCTCCTACTCAACCGATTGCATTTTCACATAAACTGCATGCCGGAACGAACAAAATCCAATGCCAGACTTGCCATACCAGTGTTGAGAAATCTAAAAATGCAAATATCCCATCCACTAATATCTGTATGAACTGTCATAGCTATGTGAAGAAAGAATCTCCAGAGATTCAAAAGCTTTACAAAGCCATGGAAACCGGCCAGCCTGTGGAATGGATTCGGGTACATAATCTTCCTGACTTTGTTTACTTCAACCACTCTCAACACGTGAAAGTAGCTGGATTAGAATGCCAGGAATGTCACGGTCCAATTGAAGAAATGGAAGTGGTGAATCAACATTCCTCTTTAACCATGGGATGGTGTATTGATTGCCATCGTAAGAAAGAAGTTGACTTGCAGAAGAATGATTATTATCTGCGCATTCATGATAAATATAAAGGCACTGAAGAGGTGATTACCGTTGAAAAACTAGGTGGTCTTGAATGTGCAAAATGTCACTATTGATTTTAAACTTAATCGCTGAATCCATAAAAATCTAATGGCAGAGCAAAACAAAACCTATTGGCAAGGAGTTGAAGTTCTAGATTCCACAGCGGAATTTCAGAAACATCGTCATGATGAATTTGCTGAAGAACTTCCTCTGGAAGAAGTATTAAGCGATACCGTTTCTTCCTCTTTGAGAAGTGACCGTAGAAGTTTTTTAAAGATGTTTGGATTTGGGATT
>RFSG01000088.1 GCA_009924095.1 Sphingobacteriia bacterium | reverse complement strand
AAGATAAAATAATAAATTAAATTTTATCAAATGTCCTTAAATCTATTTAACACTTAATTTTTTTGTCTAAAAATTCATCAAGTAAACTTTCCTTAATTCTTGTTTGTTCAGGCTGATTTTATATAATAAAGGCTATTTTATCCCTGATTTTTTATTCATTTGAGGTAAATTAAAAATCTACCACTATTAAAATCGATGGTATAAAATTAACTGATAGTTAATCTGATGCCTTCTTTTTGACTGCTTCCTTCTAAGCTCAATGAAATTAATTACACATGAATTATTTTCTATTCCTATTTAATGATATTTCTATCCAATAATCTTATCTTTTTCCTATTTTAAACTTTACTCCGAACTTAGAAAAATTCACACCAACACTTTTTCCTCAATTGCCCGATTCATTAAATGTTCTTGCCCCCATTCACACATCGCTAATAATACCGGACCTAATGATGCTCCCTTCTTCGTTAATGAATACTCAACCCTAGGCGGGGTTTCCTTAAATTCCTCACGTAATACTAATCCATCACGCTCTAATTCTTTTAATTGATCGGTTAATACCTTCCTACTGATCCCAGGAATAAATGCGGCTAATTGCCCAAATCGTTTACTTCCATTGGATAAGGTGTAAATAATGATGGGCTTCCATCTCCCACCGATTACAGATAACGTGGCGGTTACCGGACAACTTCTCTCTCTATCAGTACTTATTTTCATTAGTTACAACGGAGTGACTACTTTATTTTATGAATAGGTTACTTAAAGTAACAAATATTAGTAACATTTTAAAACTAATACAAAAAAAACAATGGAGAAAACAATATTAATCTTAGGCGCCACCGGTAACATCGGTGGCAAAGCAGCTGAGTTATTACTCAATCAGGGTTTGTCAGTTAGAGTTTGCGGACGGATTCCTGAAAAATTGGAATCCCTAAAACAAAAAGGAGCTGAAGTTTTTCAAGGCGACTTATCCGATTCTGAATTCGTTCAGAAATTATTTACCAATGTTTCGGCTGCATTTACCCTTTTACCCCCTAAAATGGATGCCCCTGATTTAAAAACGTATCAGGATCATATTACCGCAAATTTAGTTGCAGCCATTACGCAACAAAATGTAAAATATGTCCTGAACTTAAGTAGCGTTGGCGCTCATGTTACCGAAGGAAATGGCTCGATTGCAGGACTCGCAAGACAAGAAAAAGCATTTAATCAAATTGAAGGTTTAAATGTAATTCATATTCGTGCAGGATATTTTATGGAAAATGCTTTCTGGTCCCTCGATTTAATTAAAAATATGGGAATTAGTGGATCGCCTACTACCCCTGCAAATTTGAAAATCCCAATGATTGCTACCAAAGATATTGCCGATTTTGTTGCTAAGAATTTAAAAGATTTAAATTTCTCCGGAAAATCAACTCAGGCTTTATTAGGACCTAAAGATATTACCCTCGAAGAATATACCGCTGTGCTTGCTAAAGCCATTGGAAAGGAAAATCTGAATTATGTACAATTCCCCGCCGACCAGGCAAAACAAAGTATGGTTCAAATGGGCATGAGTGAAAGTGTTGCTGAAGGTATGGTGGAAATTCAATTAGCAGTAGGAACGGATATTATGTCTCAAGTCTCAAGAAAAAAGAGACGAAAAATCTACTACCCCAACAACTCCAGAAGAATTTGCACATACATTTACCTATGTGTTTAATATGAATTAATAAATAATAATAATTAATTCCTGATTTAGCCCATGTGTTTATTTAGATACATGGGCTATTTTATTTGTAATTTAACTTGAGCGGTTTGAATAATTAGGATTATTTATTTTATACAATTTAATTTTAATTAAATATTTTTACTACTAATTAAGAATATATTTTTGCGTTTCCCGAATAAATCTTGTACTTCTGATTTGCAACGCATATCAAGTTAATTTACCTTCCAATCCAATTATTTAAGTTGGATTTCGTATTTTTATCCAATGAAAAATTGGATTATTTTACTCATCTCTATTATTACCTGTTTAAAGGTATTTTCTCAAGAGACCCACACCTGGATTTATGAAGTTAGCCAAGAACCTCGTGAACATCCGGTAAATATGACGCACTTGAACCTAACGGTATCTTTTAACCCCTATAAAGGTCAAGTTTTCGGAAAAGTTACCCATACGTTTATTCCCCTGAGAGATAAGGTGGATAGTATTTATTTAGATGCGCCTGAAATTGAAATCCTAAAGGTAAATAGGGGACTTAAGTCCCTCCAGTGGAAAATGAATGATCAGGGTGTATGGATTTATGCAGATACCCCTTTTTCAGGTGGAAAAAAAGATAGTATTGCAATTGAATATCAATGTACTCCCAAAAAAGGAATTTATTTTATCGGATGGAACGACTCTACCGCACGTTCCAGAAAACAAATATGGACCCAAGGCCAAGGAATTGATAATAGATACTGGATTCCAATGTATGATGATATGAATGATAAAGTAATTACAGAAACCCATATTTTATTTGATGCTAAATATCAGGTACTATCTAATGGAAATTTGATTTCAAAAAAATCAGAAAAAAACAATTCCAATACTTGGCATTATAAAATGGATCATCCTCATGCACCTTATTTATTAATGATTGGAATCGGAAATTATCAAATCGAAAAAAGAGTAACTCAATCCGGTGTTCCGGTAAATCTGTGGTATTATCCTGAACATCCGGAAAGAGTAAAACCTACTTATTTATATTCTACGGAATGTATTGAATTCTTAGAAGAGCAAACCGGTATTCCATATCCCTGGAAATCTTATTCCCAAATTCCGGTACAAGACTTTGTGTACGGTGCAATGGAAAATACAACGGCTACGGTTTTTGGTGATTTTTTATGGGTGGATGATAGAATGTTTATAGATCGAAATTATATCGGAACCAATGTCCATGAACTTACCCATCAATGGTTTGGCGATTATATAACCGCTCGTAGTGCCCGACATACTTGGCTACAGGAAAGTTTCGCTACGTATTATCCTAAAAAATTTATGCAAAAAATATATGGAGAAGATTTTTACGAATGGCAATTACGCAATGAACATAATTCTGCCTTAAAAGCTTCTGAAAAAGATTTATTGCCAGTGTTGCATTCTCATGCTGGTTCTTCCAGATGGTATCCTAAAGGCTCTGCTATTATTGATATGATGGCTTATACCTTTGGGGAAAATGAATTTAAACGGGTAATTCATCATTATTTAAAAAAATATGCTTATCAATCCGTAGAAACTCAGGATTTATATAAAAGTTTTCAGGATACCCTCGGACTCAGTCCTTTCTGGTTTTTCGACCAATGGTTATATCGAGGCGGAGAACCCCATTATCAAGTGAATTGGAAAATCCTGGGAAATGGAAAGCATAATGAATTACAATTATTTGTTTCACAATTACAACCTCAATTAGAATTAACCGGTTTATTTCAAATGCCTGTAAAAATTGAAATTAATTATAAAGATGGATCCCGTGAATTAATGGAAATTCTGGTTTCTAAAAAAGATGAATGTTTTTCTTTTCATTTGGAAAATAATAAAGAAGTATCCTTTGTGTTATTTGATCCGGGTAGTAGAATACTTAAAAAACTAACGTATAATAGATCTTGGGATCAATTAAAAGCGCAGGCATCAGCAGCATCACATATGATAGATCGTTATGATGCTTTGGTAGAAATGAGAAATATTGAGTTATCCCAAAAATTAGATTTTTTACAACAGCGATATGCTCAGGAAAAATTTCATGCAATTAAAACCGAAATTCTAAAACAAATAAAATTATCGGCAACAGAGGCATCTTGGAATATTCGTAAACAAGCGGTTACAGATAAATCAGTAGAGGTTAGAGCCGCAGTTTGGAATGAATGGCCAGAATGGAAACCGGAACATTGGGATTATGTTTCTATCGCTTTGAAAGATTCTGCCGCATCTGTTATTACGGCTGTTTTAGAAAATGCTTGGATTCAATTTCCGGAAAAACACAACCTTATTCTCCAATTAACCGGAAATTGGCCCGGACCAGCGCATAAATTGGAAATCTTGAAATTAGAATTATCGCTGCGTTCCGGGGATACTACTGCAATTCCCAAATTAGTGGATTTGGCAAGCCCGGGATTTGAATTTATTACCCGTCAAAATGCCATGGATGCCCTGAAACGAAGTAATATATTAACCCAAGATTTAATTCTATCTATGTTTGAAGGGGTCGGTAATGCTAATTTTAAATTGTCTTCGGTTTGTGAACAAACCCTTAGTGATTATAGCCGACAAACTAAATGGTTGGAATTAATTAAATCGGTTTACCATAATTATGCAACTAGCTTAGAACTTAACCCTAAACTGGAAAAATATAAATAAGAATTACAGAATTAATATCCTTTAATACAAAAAATAAATCCCGCTAATGGCGGGATTTATTTTTCTATAATTATTGTCCTTCTTTTACGGATTTAAGCACTTTTAATTTATCCATTAAAACTCCTTTATCCTTTTTTACCAGATCTATTTTTTTCC
The DNA here is from genome assembly GCA_009924095.1 of Sphingobacteriia bacterium. Lineage (GTDB taxonomy): Bacteria > Bacteroidota > Bacteroidia > J057 > RFSG01 > RFSG01. Next base: position 6,227 of record RFSG01000088.1, on the reverse strand, counting down.
GGATTTCTTCACGCAAACTATCCCCTGATTTTCCTCTGGAAATAAATAATATATTATTCTCATATTGTTCGATCTGCCCGTCTAATTCTTTAATCCGGTCTCTTAATTTCCGTTCTTCAAACTTCAGCGGATTATTTCTGTCTTCGCTGGAAGGAGCGCTTGCCATTTGCTCATATTTCATACGCGTACGGATTTGAGCAACCTCAGATTTATCTGCCCCTAACCCGTTAAAATACGCATCCATTGCAGTTCTGAAACGATTCCAGATTTTATCTTTTTCTTTTAAGGGAACCTGACCTACAGTATTCCATTCGGATTGAAGGTCTTTAGCTTCCTGAATTCTATGTAACCGATCTTCTGCATTGAGTAAAGCTTCTGCACGTTCACATAAATTTATTTTTTTCTGAAGATTTTCATCAAAATCATGTGCCAAAGCAGCAAAATGATGATCCTTACGTTTGAAATATTCATCGCAGGAATTTCTAAATCTTTTCCAAATTCTTTGGGTGTCTTTCTCTGGAACAGGTCCTACCTTTTTCCATTCTTCTTGTAAGCGCTTAAATAAATCAGTAGCTTTTTTCCAATCGTTACTATCTTTATTGGCATCTGCCTGCTCACATAAAGCAACCTTTTTAGCTAAATTATCTTTTCGTTCCTGTTCTATCTTTTTAAAGAATAAATTTTTTCTTTCAAAAAAAGAATTGGTAGCAGTTTTAAATTGGCCCCACATCAGAGAATTATTTTCCTGAGAGGCGGGTCCGGTTTTTCTCCAGGCTTCCTGCAGCGCAATTACCTTATCCATCGCTTCTTTCCATTCATTTGGCGTTTTAGCGTCATAAGTGCCATAAGGCGCTAATTCATTTAAGATCGCCTGCTTTTGTTCTGCATTCCCGGCTCGTAAGGCATCCTGCTGTTCGTAATATTTATTTCGAGCTGCATAAAATTCATCCGAAACATTTCTGAATTCATTCCATAAAGAATCGGATAATTCCTCTGGAACAGGTCCAAAGGTTTTCCATAATTCATGCAGTCTTTTTAATTCATCTGATTTTTCTTTCCAAAATTCCCGATCCTGATCAGTAATATCCGGAATTAATTTACGTACCTCTTCAATTAATTTCTTTTTCTCAACTAAATTATATTTTCGATCTTGTTCTAATAATTCACGATATTTTCCACGTAAATCATAGAAATTATCTAAATAAATTTTAAAGGTATTATACAACCGAGCCATATCGTCAGCTTTTACACTTCCAATGGCTTTCCATTTTTGCTGAATATCCTTTATTTTATCAATTAACGTAGGATCTTGTTGATCCACAATTTCCTTTAATTCTAATAATAAAGATTCTTTAAGTTTAGAATTTTCTAATTTTTCAGATTCAATTGTTTTTTCAAATTCTTCCTTGCGCTTATTAAATTTAGCTAAGGCAGTATTAAATCGAGAAAGTAACGATTTTAATTCTTTTTCGTGTTTCTCTCTTTCTGAATCTTGTTTTTCTTTTTCAGCAGGATCTAATGTTTCACTGCCTTCTTGTACCGCAAATACCTTGCTCCTTTCGGTTTCATAGGTACTTTCAAAAGTCTTTTTTAAAATTCCACTTTTAACCAAGAACGGACGTAAATCATCTATTTGAGAAAGGTTCTCAACTAAAAAAACCAATTCCAATAAACTATGGTCATTTAAATGATCAAAATAGGAAGCATCATTTAATATTTCTTTAACTGCTGCTTGAATACTGGCTTGTCGTGCTTCTTCTTCCTGTAGTGCATTGAAAACAGGGGCTTCTTCAGGAACAATTGGTTCTTCCGCTATTTCAGCATCCATCGCTACAATGGAAGTATCTGCCTCATCATCTTCCTCTACTGAGATAGGGCCATCCAATAACAAGGAGTCAGCAGGGGCTTCTATTTCAAGCGCATGACCAATGGGATCTTCAAAAGTTTTTTCCTCAACCTCAGGAACAATATCTACAATATCCGAAGGGGAAGGTATTTCAACTTCTGCTTCGGAAGAAGACATAGGATTTTCAGGAAGCATATTCGTATGCTCAGGGGTGGGGTGGGTAGCTTCTCCTGATGTCTCAGGCAAAGACTGGTTCAATTCATTCATCTCTTCTGTCATTCCTCAATGGGATAGGGTTTCTGCTTGTGCCACCCATTGTTCTACCGCTTCACGCGCAGGGGGCTTTAATCCAAACTTTCCTTTTTTATTGGCACCACAAAGTTCGTTAAATAATTTATTGGGTGATAATCCTTTTACATCTTTGGCTGATCCTAATCCCATCCGCTCAAAAACCGGAATCCATTCCTCCGGTATTCCAATCTCGCCTAAATCATGTCCTCCACTTCCTTGAACCTTTTCAGGACGCATCTGCGGAAAGAATAACACATCTTGAATAGAAGCTGAGTTGGTCATAATCATCACCAAACGATCAATCCCAATCCCAAGCCCAGCAGTGGGGGGCATACCAAATTCAAGCGCTCTGAGAAAATCATCATCTAACATCATCGCTTCCTCATCTCCCCGTAACCCTAATCCCAATTGCTCCTCAAACCGCTTCCGCTGATCAATCGGATCATTTAATTCTGAATAGGCATTACAAATTTCTTTACCATTACAAATCGCCTCAAATCGTTCTACAATCCCCGGTTGGCTTCTATGATTCTTAGCCAATGGACTCATCTCCACAGGATAGTCGGTAATAAAGGTGGGTTGAATTAATAAGGGTTCTACTTTCGCACCAAAAATTTCATCAATTAATTTAGCCCTACTCATCCCCGGAACAATTTCAATTCCCAACTGCGCCGATACGTTTTCTAATTCCGCAACTCCCATCGCAGATATATCATGTCCGGTAAATTCCCGTATGGATTCATACATGGTATATTTTTTCCAAGGACGACTAAAATTAATTAAGTGTTCTCCTACTTTAATTTCAGTACTTCCATGCAATGCCACCGTAATCTTTTCTACCATCTCTTCCACCAATTCCATCATCCATTGATAATCTTGATAGGCAACATATAATTCCAACATCGTGAATTCAGGATTATGAAATCGCGACATCCCCTCATTTCGAAAATCTTTGGCAAACTCAAATACCCCTTCAAATCCTCCCACAATTAATCGCTTTAAATAAAGCTCATTCGCAATCCTTAAATACAAAGGCATATCTAAAGTATTGTGATGGGTCTTGAAAGGTTTTGCCGTTGCGCCTCCGTAAATAGGTTGAAGAATTGGCGTTTCTACTTCTAAATATCCTTTTTCTTCTAAAAAATTCCGCATCGTTCGAATAAGGGCCGAACGCTGAATAAAGGTGTCGCGTACCGCCGGATTTACGACTAAATCTACATACCGCATTCTATACCTTTGTTCCTGGTCACTAAAGGCATCATAAATAACGCCATCTTTTTCCTTACCCATCGGTAAAGGACGCAAAGCCTTTGAAAGTAACTTAAATTCTTTTACATGTAAGGTCGCCTCACCGGTTTGGGTAGTGAACATATATCCATTTACCCCAACAATATCTCCAATTGAAATTAATCGTTTGAAAACCTCATTGTATAAGGTCTTGTCTTCCCCCGGACAAATTTCATCCCGATTTACATAAATCTGAAGCTTGCCTTGTGCATCCAATATCTCAGCAAAGGCAGCCTTCCCCATAATTCGTTTGGAAACCACTCGTCCTGCAATGGAACAAGGGGACGCATCCGCACCCATATCCTTAAATTCTTGAAGAATACTTGCAGACCCATGGGTGATGGGCCAGGGCTCCGACGGATAAGGCGATATCCCTAATTGCAATAATTGTCCTAGTTCCTCGCGTCGCGCAAGTTCCTGATCTGTGTAAACGCTTGTACTCATTTTGGGGTTAGAATGGCAAATTTACGAAAATCAGGAAGACCATTTCTCGAACAACCCTTAACTTGGCTCCATGGATGCTAATTCACGAATTGATGCGCTGGCGAAAGCCCTTATGCAACACCCAAATGAAGCGGGCTTGGAAGCCCTTTGGAGAGAGGTATTCTTATTGCCCCATTGGTATTTTATTGCCCGCAAATTGGACCCTCAAGTGGAAGTATTTTGCATTGATAGACAGTAAAGCCTGGCTATGTGTATTTACGCATCCGGATAGATTATATGAATTTGCCACCCTGCAAGGAATTGTACAATTCCCCGGTCAAGAAGTAGATGTATTCTCTATGCCTTCCACAAAAGCTTTTGCCTATGTTTTACATTATCTTTCCACCGATATTCATGGGGCCTGGTTTGATTTACCCGGAGGATTTAATATTCCCCTCCTCAAAGAAATTGGACTGTATTTGGGTTCTTCTTTGGAAGGATAATAATAAACAAAGTTAATATCATGCTTTCTTTTACTTCTTTAACTTCCAACTTAATTGAAGAATTAATCCAACAATTCGGACCAGAATTTATTAAATACGATGCTGATACCATTGAGAAGTATAGTCACGACTGGACCGAAGATTTTCATTTTCCTCCGGCTGCTGTGGTATTTCCTACTTCCACACAAGAGGTATCTCAAATTGTAAAGTGGTGCAATGAGAATAATATTCCCATTACCCCAGCCGGTGCCTGCACTGGTTTAAGTGGAGGAATGTTGCCGGTTTTTGGAGGAATTGTTTTATCTACTTTACGCCTAAATAAAATTCTGGAAATAGATAAGCGTAATCTTCAGGCGCGTGTGCAACCCGGCGTAATTAATGAAGAATTGCAACAAGCAGCAGCTGCATTGGGCTTGTATTACCCTCCAGATCCCTCGAGCAAAGGATCTTGCACGATTGGAGGAAATTTAGCCCATAATGCCGGCGGTATTCATGCGGTTAAATATGGCGTTACCCGGGAATATGTTTTAAGCCTGGAAGTAGTAATGGCAAACGGAAATATCATTCGTACCGGCGCAAATGTGTTGAAAAATTCCACGGGGTATAGCCTTACGCATTTATTAATTGGATCGGAAGGTACCTTAGCCGTAATTACTGAAGCAACTTTAAAATTGATTCCATTGCCTAAATATCGTTTGGTTTTAGTGGCATCATTTCCCCAAGCTGCATTAGCTTGTGAAGCTGTATCGGCTATTTTCAACGCAGGCATTACTCCTTCTGCATTGGAATTTATGGAAAGAGATGCAATTGTTTTTGGATATCAGTTTTTAAAATTATCAGATAAAATTCCGGATGAGGTACAAGCACAATTATTAATTGAAATAGATGGAAATTATCCAGATATATTACAACAAGAAGCCCAACAAATAGGGGAGGTGTTGGAAAAATTTCAGGTGTCTGATATTTTATTTGCCGATACTCCATCCGCACAAAATGAAGTATTTAAAGTAAGAAGATGTTTAGGAGAAGCCGTTAAAGGTACCACGATTTATAAGGAAGAAGATACCGTTGTACCAAGGGCAGAACTTCCTCGATTATTAAATAAAGTAAAAGAAATAGGAAAAATATATGGTTTTACCTCTGTTTGTTATGGGCATGCCGGGGATGGTAATTTACATGTAAATATTATTAAAACGCCTGAACTTTCTCAGGAACAATGGGAAATAGAAATTCCCAAAGCTATTCGGGAAATATTTCAATTTACAATTGAATTAAAAGGAACATTATCTGGTGAACATGGGATTGGGTTTGTACAACAACCCTATCTGGAGGTTGCCTTTTCTGGGGTAGAAATTAATTTGTTTAATAACATAAAAAAACTCTGGGATCCTAACGGAATTTTAAATCCGGGTAAAATGGGTTTGATTAGTGGGTAGAAGATTTGGAGTGTTATAAGGATTGGTGTATTTTTAATCAGATTATGTAAGATTCAGGATTCATGTAACCTTATTTCTGATAATGGGATCAATTATTAAAAAATTAAATATTATAAAGGTTCTTAGGTTTTCAATTTTAATTATTCAACAGGATTTTTATAATCAATTAAATTCAGGATTAAAGTCATTTCAGAGATATGATTAAAATCGTAATTTACATACCAGATGATTTTACAGGATAAATTAAAACATCGCTCAGGTAGATTCTATTCTATGGCATCCGGCGCAGGTAACTCCTCTCTCGGTAGCCAACCCTCCTCCTTGAGCAATACCAATTTGATGAACAATAATTCCTTATCCAATTCACAACCTTCCCAAAACGCAATTCAACAAACCTCATATGGATACACCCCATCTAATTTGGTCTCTAACCCCTGGGGT
>RFSG01000087.1 GCA_009924095.1 Sphingobacteriia bacterium | reverse complement strand
CTCCAGATGTTTTAAAGTTTCTAATATTTGTTGATGCCATAGCGGAGCGCATTCCGGTCTTGGGGGCAAGTCCCCTGTATTTCCCCTACCCGGGTAACAAAACCCCATAGGAATGATCGCAAAAATATGCGGATTGTAAAACTGTTCTTTACTTACCTGCATCCATCTACGTAATTCATTTCCACTGGCATCATTCCAAGCGATACCACTTTCTTGAACTTTTAATCCCGGTGCTTGTCCTATGATTGCTATTCGGGCATTCACTGAAAATTGAACAATGGGCCTAGGCGTAAATGGTAAATGTTCCGCACACAAGGTACATTTTCGAATAGAACGTATTAATTCCATTTTATCATAATTATAAGATATTCAAATTTTATGAGGTGAAGCTGAACAATTAATAAATTAATTTATCAAATAATTATTATTAGTCAGTCAGAATTAGGCAAGCTATCGTTGTGCCTTCAATATGCAGCAATTTACTGAATCTTGAATCTTGGGTATAGAATTCATTTAATGCTAAAATTACCTCATGCCAACCGTAATCATGCCACAGGATTATTCCTTTTCCATTCTTTAACAAGGGCCATACTTTTTCAGTATCATTCATTACATATTCATAGGAGTGCGCTCCATCTACAAATATTAAATCCATGGAATTATGCAATGCCTTGTAGTCATATTTTGCTGAGTCAGCATAAATCTGATGAATTCTAGGGGCATAAGAGGTTCCAACAAAGCGAGATCCTGAGGATGGTTTGTCAATGAATTTACGATCGCCAGTTTTAATTCTTAACTCTGTAGAGGTGATTGCCGATTTAGGTAAATCTAAGGTATACAACTTAGCATCGGGTGCTGCATTCGCAATTAGATTTAAAGATGTTCTGCCATCAAAGGTTCCAATTTCAAAAATGCGTCGGGGTTGAAATTTCTTCGCAACACTGCGTAATTCCTCAAGGGTGACATTTCCATCTCTGGCTTCGGTTTCTAATAATAAAGGCTCAATGGTTCCCGTAATCTCAGCTAAACTTACTACTGGCAATTTCTTTACAATAGTACCCTTATCCTTGTTTAGTTTGCGCGTGGCTGTTAATTCTTTACTTAATTTTCCTGTTTTTAGTAGATGCCATAATCTGGGAATTAGGTATTTTTTCATTGTGAGATTATTTTTCTATTAAAGAGAACCTTGTAAAGTTACAAATTACTCCGGATAGATTTTATTTGAATAAATTTTTCAGTTTTTCAATTAGTATATATGAATATAATATACAATATATAATAAATAAAAAAATCTCTGTAAGCCAAATTAATGACCTACAGAGATTTTAATTAGATAATAATTATAGGTGTAATTAATGTGTAATAATTACACTTCTTCTACTGATTTGGTTTCCTTGGGTAATTTCAACAGAATATATGCCTGCCGGTAAATTTGCAATGTCAATGTTTGCTTGTCCGCTATCACTGGTTTGTGTTAACACGGTTTGACCTAGGCTATTTCTTAAGTTTATTCCAAGACTACCTATGCCTGAAGTTTCTATGTTAACAATGGTTTGAGCAGGATTCGGATATAGTGAAAATTTAAGATTGTCATTAATGTCAGGATTTACAGCATTGATGATCGAAGGATCAATAACAATAGAACAGCCAGCACTACTTAGCCTTAGGTCCACCATGTTGTAATTTACTGCTTTGATATTTGAAATGGTAATCGGCATGGTCCTAACTTCTGATAATGCAGCCGCACTATGAATATATACGGTTCCTAAAAATCCATACCCATTAAATTCTTGTTGATCTATTTTTCCCATGCCTATATCGGTACGATTGCCAGTAGGGATTTGTTTACTAAGGCTTAACAATGATGGGGTATTTCCTAAAACCGACCCTGTGAAATTCATACTGATAGTATTTGAATTTCTTAAACTATCATTATAATTTATGCTAAACGCTAAACCATATAAATCTTTTACGGGTAAAGTTGAACTACCAATAAATACATCCACTTTAATTAATGCATTAAGCCCAACCGTATCTTGTTGCGGAACTAAATAAAGTAGTGGGTCTGCACCACTTGCTGGGGAGGCTTGATTTTGCGAGCGATATACATGGGTATTACTATAATTCTGAATAATAGCAGCAACGTCATTAAAATTAACAGTTCCATCCCCATTACAATCGCTATGTTTATAATTTGCACCTAAAGGAAAATGTTGTGCCCAATCTGTTGCGGGTTGAGCTGTCCAATTGGTGCTTGGATTATTTCTGGCGGCACCAGTGCTTCCAAATGCTATTGCCAGACTTAATAAATCTACATTATTCGCTTGTAAATCATAATCGCAATCCCCTGGCCAAACATTAGGAGTAAGCGCTCCCATGCAAGAAATATCTAAATACGTATATCCCCAATGTCCTCCATATCCACAATCTGAATTTGAAAAGATGGCATAAACGGTTTGGCCAATATAAGCAGTTAAATCTACGGTTACATAAGTCCAACGTCTGTATTTATTACCATTGGTAGAGGTAATGAAGGGTACTCCGGTTTGGCCAGCATAGATTGTATCAGATGCCGAAGTAATTACATTGTTCGATGCGTCTTTAAATGTCGCCATAAAAAAGGGCTGCATATCCCAAGTATGCCCCGGATCATTTTGAACACAGGCATATTGGTAGGTGTATAAATAATTTGTTGAGGTTACTGTAAAGGATTGAGCAATTCTTTCCATCCCCATACCTGCTTGAGTATTTCCCAACCGAACACTTACATGTCCTCCATTTGGTGCAAGGGAGGTCATAAAGGTATCCGGTAATCCCGTCATCGGATCAATTGCATTGGTATCTACATAATTTACGGTGATTATGGTTTGGCGGGCTAGTGCATCATTTAAAGCAGCATCTAACCCATTAGATACAAATCCAGTATTCCAGGTCTGGGCATTTAGCAAACCCGGATTACTTCCAGTGGCTCCTGCCCAATTGGTAAAGGTAGTATCTTCAAAATCCCTATTGCTACAGGTGCTTTGCGCAAAATAAATAGCAGGAGATAAAAAGAGAAGTAGAAGAAGAGGAGAAATTATTTTCATAACAAAACTAGATTTAATTAAAATATATTAAATGTAGTATTATTTTAGTAGGCGGATTTATTTTTCGGGTTTCTTATAATTATAATTTACTTCAACCGTTATTTTCTCTGGGTGAATGAAGGTTAACTTATTAATCTCCTTGACCCAACCCTAGGGTAATTGCAAACAATAAACAATATATTGCTGCTAGCGTTAATACACCACAGGCCCCTCCTTCAAGTGTTTTTATCCTTCTTTTTTGTTCCAATCCTTTAATGTATCCAATTTTATATTGGGGATTATTAAACACCTTACATAAACTATCTGTTTCCTGCTTATTTAATTCTTTTTGAAAACGAATGTCTTTCTTTTGAAATTTATCTACTGAATAATTAGAAATCGGAAATGCATATTGGATTGGAATACTAATTATGCCTATCGGAAGGATTAACCCACCCATATAGGCTAAGGTAAATGCAGGTTTATCTCCTGCATACAAAATCCCTTCTCCAATTCCCAATGCTTCGGCTTGGTGTTGATATTGAATAATAGAAATGCTATCGCTGATGGTTTCGGGAGTTATTTGACCATTCAAATTTGAAAAATGCCCTGTTATGAATAACAAAGTAATTGTAGCGAAAATACGGAAGTTAGTAATCATATTAAGGATAATGGAAAACCAAATTAACTCAATATTTTGAATTATTCAAATGTATAAAAAAACTCCTATGATCAACAATAAATGAGCGCAGGTATTCAATAATATTTTCCATATATTGCCTGAATAATATCAATTATCCATTAATATGTATTTTATCCGCTGTATAATCTTAGGACTAGTGTTCTGCTTTTTTAATTTTGTTTTCGCACAAACTAAGAAAACTATTCAATTTAGCATATCCCCATATGCAAACGGAAAGACCTTTTATCTTGGAACTAAAATAAATTTGGCGGCAACGGAGTATAGTATTAAAATAGATCAATTAAAATTATATATCTCAAATATAGTTTTTGTTAAAGCAGATAAACCCGTTTGGAAAGCTCCTGAACAGGCCTATTTATGGGATTTTTCGGATTCGTCTTCCAACCTCAATTTTCTAGTTCCTGCTTCCTTAACCTGGGAAAGCATTCAATTTAATATTGGGATTGATAGTATAACCAGTGTGTCTGGTGTTTTTGAAGGAGATTTGGATCCTACTCAGGGGATGTATTGGGCATGGCAAAGTGGATATATAAATATTAAAATGCAAGGAGAGTATGATTCCCGAGAAAAGGGAAGTAAAAATTTCGAATTTCATCTTGGAGGATATCAATACCCCTTTAATGCTTTACAAAAAATAAATTTAGCTGGTAACTCTATGCAATTCATAAATATTGGGATAAATTTAGATTTATTTTTTTCATCCATAAATATCTTTACCCAATCTAATATTATGTCTCCAGGAACAGACGCTATTTTATTATCAGAATCATTTGCGAAATCTTTTTATATTCTAGCAGAATGAGATTTAAATTTATAATAATTGCTATAATAGTATTATTTACCATCTCATTTCGAGGGTTTCAGGAAATTAAATTAAAAATCCCTGAAGGATGGCCTGCACCTCAGGAAATTTATAGGAAAGAAATCCTATCAACCCAAAAAATACATTTGGGGAGGGTTTTATTTTATGATCCAATTTTATCATTAGATTCAACTATATCTTGTGCCTCTTGTCATTCTCCTTACACAGCATTTACACACGTTGATCATGCCCTAAGTCATGGAATCCAGGATAAAATCGGAACCCGTAATGCTCCTGCTCTTCAAAATTTAGCATGGCAACCAGCTTTTATGTGGGATGGAGTGATTCCACATCTGGATATGCAATCTATTTTTCCAATTACACACCCTGATGAGATGGGGGAAACTCTGGAAGGGGTCATGAAAAAATTAGATCGATCTCCCAGATATAAAAGATTATTTTATGCTGCTTATCAAGATAGTATTGCAACAGGTGCTCGAATGCTGAAATCTTTATCTCAATTTATGTTGACATTAATAAGTGCTAATGCTAAATATGATAAGATTATGCGTAAAGAAATTGAATTCACCGAACAAGAAAATCGAGGCTACTTATTATATAAACAAAATTGTTCGAGTTGTCATAACGAACCTTTATTTTCGAATTATGCCTATGAAAACAATGGATTACCCGTAGATTCGCTCTTGAATGATAAAGGTAGATTCAAAGTGACACAAAATCCTTTAGATGCTTATAAATTTAAAGTGCCTTCTCTTAGAAATATTGAATTTTCGTATCCTTACATGCATGATGGAAGATTTAAAACAATCCCTCAAGTACTTATACATTATACCACAGGAATTCAAGAAAGTCCTACACTTTCGAATAAACTAAATAAGGTTATTGTTTTGTCCTCTAAAGATAAGGTAGATTTAACCGCATTTTTATTGACCCTTACTGATCGAAATTTCTTTTTTGATACCCTGCATACTTTTCCAAAAGAATTATTACAACCCTTCTAAGTAAAAGCCTTGTTGGATTGAAAATTGATTCATTATTAAAAAAATATTAAATATTGTAACATATAAATTAATAAGAAGTTGAATATTTGAATTCACAAACAGTCTTAATTATTCTTATGAAGAATATCTTTATTTATTTGGCACTTATTTTAAGTTGTTCAAATGTATTTAGCCAAGGGCCTAATATTACCAGTTGGATTCAAAACTTAACGGGAACAACCGGTCGTCATTATGTTAGCGGAAATCCAACGCCAATTAATGATTCAGATTCGGTAAATGTTCAAGGGGTATTATACTCAACTACCTCTGTGTATGTGCGTACCAAAGGGGTTCCGGCATATATTACCGGTCCGTTTTTAGATGGAAATCCCTCGTTTACGACGAGTCAGAATGCTACTTTTAAATTTCCTTTAACCCCAACCCCGAATACCGGAAATCCTACCCCTACTACTGGAGGAAATATAGGATTGTTTATTAATGGAGTTGCCTTGTTTGATTATCGGGATGGAATTAGCTGGAAAAGTTCTACCAGTTCTTTAGCCGGTGGACCTTTAGGTGGAATGGGCGATGGGGTATGGAACCGAGATGCAGTAGTAGCGGAGAAAGCTGGATTCGATTGTTCTAAAGGTCATCCAGCTATGGGGAATTATCATCATCACCAAAATCCTAGTGCATTTAAATTAGACCTAACGGTTATCTCTACCATCTGTAATTTATATGATGCCGATGGATTATATACTCCTGATAGTGCCCAACATTCTCCTTTAATCGGTTTTGCTTATGATGGATATCCCATTTATGGGGCTTATGCCTATAAAAATGTAGATGGAACCGGAGGAATTACGCGTATGAAATCTGGGTTTACCTTAAGAAATATTTCTACTCGCACTACCTTATATACAGGCGCAACAGTTACAGCAGGTCCTCCTGTGAGTACTACCTATCCTTTAGGATATTTTAAAGAAGATTACCAATACAATTCCCCAACTACATCTGATTCTTTAGATATTCATAATGGAAGATTTTGTGTTACGCCTGAATATCCTTCTGGAACGTATGCTTATTTCTGTACGGTTGATGAAAATTGGAATTCTACCTATCCTTATGTTGTAGGACCAACATTTTATGGAGTGAAATCTGCAACAAAATTAACCGGAGCTATTACAGAATCTGTTACCCCTTATATTCCTACCACACAAGTAAATAAATTTATTAATAATCCTTTAGAAGTCTCCGTTTATCCAAATCCAACTGCAGAATGGGTAGCAGTTCAATTAGGCGGAATTAATACCTCAGATGTGAAAATATCATTGTGGGATAATACAGGTAAATTAATTCAGGACAATACTATTTTTTCAGGAAGTACCATTGGATATTTTGATATTCGACTATTGTATTCAGGAGAATATTGGGTGATTATTGAAAATTCAACAGGTAAGGTTTCTAAATTAATTTCAGTTGTAAAATAATAGAGGTTCTTATTTTTTAGAATTCTTATTATTAATTTGAGATTAAGAATTAGGAATTAGAAATTAAAATTTTCAATTACTAACCACTAACCACTAATCACAAACCACTAACCACCAACAACTAAAAATATACAGGTAAAAGTTTAATCTATTATTGATGACAATTAAGTATTATATTTTTTATGTTTTCTGGTTTTGTATAATCACTCAATATTGCTTCGCTCAAAATAAGCTTCATCGCATGAGGCAGGGGGATATGCTTCCTGAAATAGTTTTACATCCAGTGTTTGGTGACTCAGTGGTATTTTCTGCATTTAAAGGAAAGAATATCCTAATTACTTTTAATAGGTATGTAAGTTGCCCTTTGTGCAATTTCAGAACGCATGAACTGTTGGAGAAATACGATACTTTGAGAAGCCATGGATTGCTTATCATTTCGGTTTATGAATCAGGAAGGGAAACATTGACCGAATACACTACCAAGGAAGAGGTTCCATTTATAATGATTGCTGATCCTGAGGAATATTTGTACCGACAATTTAAAATACAGAGAAGCTGGTGGAAATCCTTTACCGGATTATTTCATGCGTATAGTGCTAAGCATTCACCAGGGAAAAAATTGTTCAAATCCAGTTACGCAAGAGACGGTCACCTTAATCGAATTGGCGCTGATTTCCTGGTGGATACCAATGGTATTGTTCAGGTAGCTTATTACGGAAAATTTGTTGGTGATCATCTTCCGGTATCAGAAATTGTGGAATGGGTGGTTAAAAATTAATTGTATAAACTCTTGCTTTTGTGCTATAAGTTAAGCTTTTAGATTTATAGCCTTATAATTCAGATTGTAATGATTAGTAGGCCTGATTCTAAGGCTAAAAAAGTGTGAGATTGAGTTTTTAAACTTTTATTAAAAGGAAGTTGATACATTACTAATTAATATTCACCAACCACAGGTAGAACGAGTTAAAATCTGAGAACTAGTGATTTTAATCAACAGCTAATCACTATCCACTACCTACTACCTACTAAACTCATACTCGTCCACGTTCTTAATCTCGTTCTGCCCGCCTTTGCGTGCTACTTCCCCGCTTCGGCGGGCGAGGGCGGGCTGTAAGGGACAACTTTCGAACTTTTTTTGGAGAATTTGAGGACTACTGAAACCTTCAATAAAAATGTTTAGCTGCAAATGCTCTACCTGATCCGGATTTTAGATATAGTTCAAATTCATAAGCTTTATACCTGTCTGGAAAAGAACAACACCATATCAACTTAACGGGCAGATGTGGTTTAGTTGAAGTAACATGATCTTTCGTATGGCGGGCAAGCCGCGCTTTAATATTAGCTGTGCAGCCAACATAACGTTTGCCATTTTTGAGTTCGAGTATATAAACGTAGAACCACATTTTAATAAGAGGTATTAATGATTAAACAAAAATGTCCAATAAGACATTAATCTCATTGGACATTTATTCAGTCAGAAGTACATTCTAACGTGTATTACTGCCCTCCTACGCGTGGCTACTTCCCCGCTTCGGCGGGCGATGGCGGAGAGGGCGGGATTCGAACCCGCGATAGGCTTTTGACCTATACACACTTTCCAGGCGTGCTCCTTCAACCACTCGGACACCTCTCCAGATAAGAGTGCAAAGTTACATATTTTTACCTTTCTGTTTCTGGTTCCTGATGATTTAGCGGTATTTTTGTATTATGGAAATTCTTTCTTCTGCATTAAAAGCCTATGTGGAAACCCATACCGCTCCTGAACCTGAGCTATTGTACCATTTAAATCGTATTACCCGCAGAGACCATCTATACCCTCGTATGGTTTCTGGTCATTGGCAAGGGAGATTCCTTTCCTTCTTATCTAAACTTATACAACCTGAATTTATTCTCGAAATCGGCACTTATACCGGTTATGCAACCTTATGTCTCGCGGAAGGATTACAGCCTACTGGAAAAATAGTAACTATAGAAATTGACCCTGAATTACGACTGATTGCAGAACAATATTTTACAGCCGCTGGAAAAACACATCAAATCGATTTGTTAAATGGCCCAGCTTTGGAAATTATTCCCCAATTAAATTATCCTTGGGATATCGTTTTTATTGATGCCGAGAAATATGAATATCAAGATTATTTGATATCCGTTTTACCTCAAGTAAAAATTGGAGGTGTTATTTTGGTAGATAATGTATTATGGAGTGGGCAAGTAGCTGATCCATCTTTTCAGGATAAAAAAACAAATGCAATTCGTAAATTTAATGATTGGGTATTAACCCTTCCAGAATTGGAAGTAGTAATGTTACCTGTGCGGGATGGAATTACATTAATTCGTAAGGTTAGCGATAAATCTATTTATCCTTTATAAGAAAGATATTAATTAAATGTTAGATCACTTGAAAATATTGCTAATAGGGATTACATTCTTTCCAGCCTGGATTGGTGCTATACCTATTACCCCCGCTGTTCCAAATCAAATTAATTTTTGCGGAATAGAATTAGAATTAACAGAATCCGCAAGAGTTGAAATTCAAAAAACAGTAGATAAATTATGTGTTCGTCCGGAATATTTGGAAGAATTAGTTAAACGTTCCGACACCTGGATGCCATATGTAGAAGCAGTTTTTCAACAAGCAGGAGTGCCTGAGGATTTAAAATATCTGGTATTACAAGAAAGTGCTTTAAAAGGTGATGCAGTTTCCTCCTCTAATGCCGTTGGCTTTTGGCAATTTAAAGAATTCACTGCACGTGAAATGGGATTAAAAATATCTAGTTCAATTGATGAACGTAAACATATTTATTATTCTTCCTATGCTGCTGCTAAATATTTTTATGAAAACAATAAAATATTTGATAATTATTTATATGCAATTGTTGCCTATTATACAGGTGGGGGAGGATCCCTTGGATATATTCGCCCAGAATTATTTGGCAAAACGAAAATGACCATTGATGCCTCATTTCATTGGTATGCATTAAAAGCAATTGCACATAAAGTTGTATTTGAATCTTTATTAGGCAAAAATGTAATTCCCGAAGTTTGGTTAAATATGGTGGAAATATCTGGTGGGGAATCTTTACAAGCCATTGTTAACCGATTTAATATTTCCGAGTCTACTTTCCGGCAATATAATCTTTGGTTTACAGGGAATACTTTACCACCCGGAAAAAATTATTGGTGTTTTATTCCAGGTGAGCAAATTCGTCAAGGGGTTCAAGGTAATTTAATTCTGGCTGGAGAGATCCCTCAACTTATGCCAACTCCCGCTCCATTGGAAGTTTTAGATTTATCTGATCAACCAATTGTTTCTGGAAAAACAAAAAAATCCAAAAAAATTACCTCCCTTCCTATGAAT
Source organism: Sphingobacteriia bacterium (assembly GCA_009924095.1). Classification (GTDB taxonomy): domain Bacteria; phylum Bacteroidota; class Bacteroidia; order J057; family RFSG01; genus RFSG01. Next base: position 562 of record RFSG01000087.1, on the reverse strand, counting down.
TGGGATGAAGAATTTCAAAAGGAATATATAATTATGGATAAAACACTTCCTTTAATTACAGCAATTAATTCTATTCAGGTAGATTTAAAAGATTTTATTCGTTGGAATTCTATCTCCGATCCACAATATATATTGGAAGCGAATGCCTGGTATCGAAAATCTACTCCAGAATTAGCCGATATTCATATTGTAAAGGCTGGCGAAAATTGGAATCGAATATCTGATTTATATCAAATTTCAATTCGAGATTTATTAAAATTAAATCGGGAAAAACCAAAATCTAAACTTATTCCTGGGAGAAAAATTTATTTATCCCGAAAAAGGAAAAAAACTGAAAATCCAATAATTTTAACGCCAGTTATTCAAGCTATTCCTTCCGCTAAGGTATCTACAATTACTTGGAAGAGCTCCCTCGAATTAACCCCTGAAGAAAGAAAAGTGCCTGTTTTATGTCGCCCTGTTTCTGGAAAATTAAAATGTAAGGTTGAAATAGCAGAAGAAAAACCCAAATTTCCTGAGTTAAAAAGTCAATGGATTACCCATGAAGTTAAAAAGGGGGAGG
>RFSG01000086.1 GCA_009924095.1 Sphingobacteriia bacterium | reverse complement strand
ATCAAAACTGAATTAAATTAATGAGCACAAACACAGTATTTTCTTAATATTATTCTAATAATCCTTCTTTAAGTTTATTTAAATATGATGGCATTTCCAATTGGTGAACCCCATACCAACTGAACATTTCTCCATCTACAGGAATAATGTAAGCCTCAGGCAAGATGGACTTTAACGCAATTGCATGTTCCTCTTTGAAAGGATAGGGTTCTGAGGATAAAAAAACAATTTGTGGATCCGCATGTTTTAATTGCGCCAAACTAATTTCTGGATAACGACCAGGCATAGAGGTAAAGCAATTTTTTAATCCCATGAATTGTAACACGGAATTAATATAAGTAGAATGCCCTGCCACCATCCAGGGATCTTTCCAAATAAAATAAGCAACTTCCATAGCTGGCCAAGTTTCTATTTGGTGTAATGCTTGTTTAACCTCAATAGATAATTTATCTCCGGCCTCGGGAGCCTGAATCCAATTGCCGAGCTGCGTAATCATTTTTAAACTATCTTCAATAGATTCTACATTCGTAACTACTACTGGAAAATCCTTTTCGAGTGTATGAATTATTTCCTGGGTGTTTTCTTCTTTTTCTGCAATAATAAGATCAGGATTCAGGCTTCTAATCTTTTCATAGTTTGGCGTTTTAGTACCCCCTATTCGGGTAACGGTTTTCCAGGTGGTTTCAGGATGAACACAAAATCGGGTGATTCCCACTAAACGATCCGTAATTCCCAAGGCAACTAAAGTTTCAGTTTGGGACGGACATAAAGAAATTACACGAGTAGGCATCTCTGGAATTATTACTTCTCGACCTACGGCATCTAGGATTAAGCGCGACATACCTCAAAGATAAGGAAGTGTATCTTTGCAAAATGAATTCTGAAACGATTGAATATATTGGATATTTGGCCGCATTTTGTACATCCTTGTCATTTATCCCTCAAGCTTGGCTGGTGTATCGGTATAATTCTACAGAAGGCATTTCATTATATATGTTTTTAGTATTTTGTTTCGGACTTATCGCGTGGTTATTATATGGGATATTATTGAATTCTACTCCCATTATTTGGGCGAATGCAGTAACCTTAACTTTTGCAGGGTATATTTTAATTAAAAAAATTCAACATATAAATAGCTCAAATAAAAAATAAAAAAAACCGGACGATGCCGGTTTTTCTAAATTAATAAACAAAGTTAGGGTCTCTGTTTTTCTTTATATTTTACCAATTGTTTGCGCATTTGTTCAGTACAATTATCAAAAGCGCCCTCAAAGGTTTTGCCTTGATCGCTGGCGACCAATTGTGCACCCGGCACTTGAAGAACTAATTCTGCTAATTTATTGCCTTGAATTGGATCTTTATCTAACCGAAGTCTGACATTTGCGTCAATTACCTGGTCATAAAAATGATCTAACTTATCGCACTTCTGTTGGATTAATTCCAACAGTTTTCTGTCGGCATCGAAGTGAATGGACTGAACAGAAACTTTCATAAGAAATAGGGGTTAAGAAAAGTGAAACAAAATTCTCAGGCTTTAGGATGTGATTTCTGATATACCTGTTTTAGTTTGGCAATAGAATTATGCACATATACCTGAGTAGCAGCTAGGCTCGTATGGCCTAACATTTCTTTAATAGCATTTAAATCTGCTCCTTCATTTAATAAATGAGTGGCAAAGGTATGCCGTAAAACGTGGGGACTTCTTTGCGTTAAAGTAGAAACCTGCCCAATATATTGAGTGATTAAAGTATGTAATTGACGAGGATCTAAAGGCTTTCCGGATTTATCTCGGAAAAGAATTTCCTGAACGTTAAACCCTTCTGCTTCGGCCAAGGGTATGTATGCTAAATAAGCAGTCTTCACATGATCTCCAAACGGCACTAATCTTTCTTTGTTACCTTTTCCTTTTACTTTCATAACTCCTTTAGAAAGATAAATATCGTTAGAAGATAAATTTAATAATTCTGCTCTTCTCAATCCACATCCGTATAAAATTTCGAGGATTAGCTGATCTCTAGTGCCTAAGAAATCGGGAGAAAAATGTATGGAATCAAAGAGTTGACGGGTTTCTTCAGGCTTTAGCCAAACCGGTAATTTTTTTTCTATTTTAGGAACCGATACTCTGGACGCTGGATTTTTTTGGGTGAGTTCGGTTTTTTGTAAGAAACGGTAAAACGCGTTTATGGATGCGATTTTTCGTGCGAGGCTTCGTGCCCCTACTCCTTGGGTAAGGAGTTCAGCCATCCAGGCTCTGAGTTGACGATGGGTGATGTCTTGATACCAATGTTCCGGTAAAACATCAGATTGGGTGCGGGTTTTAACCCATTCCATTAAAAAGGATATATCCCTAGTATAGGCAAGAACCGTATGGGGGGAATATTCGCGCTCCCGCTCTAAATATTGCCGGAATGCTGTGAGTGCTTCCAAAACAAAAATACCTTTCAGTGGTTTACTGAAAGGTACTTGATGGAATTTAAATTTCCAATATTTAATTAATAATTTTCTGAGGCAAACATAATCTGACGACGAACCGCCTTTTTAATTACTTCCCGACGACGAATCGAAGGTTTGGTAAAAGACGCACGACTACGAATCTCTTTCAAGATGCCCATACGCTCGTACTTCTTTTTGTATTTACGAATGGCCTTGTCTAAGGATTCTCCGTCTTTAACTGCAACTAATATCATAAGGTTGAAAATTCAAAATGAAAGACAAAAATACACAATCGTTTGTATATCGGTCAAGTATTTTAATCACGAAGTTTGCCTTCTTTTTCTAAATCATTTAATTTTTTAGCTAATGAACGTTCTTTCAGATAGGTTCTTACTACCGGAATGGAAGAAGCAACTACAATTCCAATCACAATTAACTCCAGATTTTTCTCCAAACCGGGAATTAATTGACCTAAAAAGAATCCCGATAATATCATACTAAACACCCACAATATCCCGCCAGCCACATTATACCAAATAAATTTTTTGTATTCGAGCTTTACCACTCCAGCTACCACAGGCGCAAAAGTTCTGATGATGGGAAGAAATCTACCTAATACAATAGCCTTTCCCCCATGGCGTTCATAAAACTTCTGGGTATGATCTAAATATTTCTTTTTGAAAAAAATAGAATCTTTTCGGGTGTATAAGGTTTTGCCAGTTCGCAATCCTACATAATATCCTACTGAATCTCCAAGAATAGCGGCCAAGGAAACAAAAAATAAGGCTTGGTATATTCCCCATTCCGGATCTAAACCATTAAAATTACAGGTTTCAGGAGTGCCAGCTAAAAAGGCTGCCCTACATTGAGATACAAATAAACCCGTAATAAATAATAGGGAATCTCCTGGCAGAAAAAAACCTACCAACAATCCGGTTTCGGCGAAAACTACAGCGAGTAATAAATATAATCCTCCTAAAGAAATAATCGTCTTGGGATTAATTACCATCAGGAATAAATGTAGCAAGCTACAATCCGGACATTGAAACAAATTTTGAAAAAACTCCATGGATATAATTAGTGGCACAAAGGAACGAATTTCAAGCGAACCTGCCCAAGCCCAACGAAGGTATTCTCATAATCTTATTAGGATTGTGTAAAAAAAAACTCATCCGGAAGGTTATTCCGGATGAGCCTGGGTTTTGAATAAATAAAATCAAGAGCGGATGAAAGATATACAGGTTCTAAATTCGCTACTTACCTATAGAGGCATTTATCTTATAAACCGTTGCATCTTCTTGTGAAATTATTTTTAAACCACTTACTATCAGTTATTTAAATTTTAAAAATCTGCGTTACCCGGAGTTCTCGGAAAAGGAATCACATCTCGTATGTTACTCATCCCGGTTACAAATAATAATAATCTTTCAAACCCTAATCCAAAACCACTGTGGGGAGCGGATCCATATCTTCGGGTATCCAAGTACCAACTATAATCTTGTTCAGATAATCCCATCTCCTGAATTCTAGCCAACAACACTTCATATCTTTCTTCTCTTTGGGAGCCTCCAATAATTTCTCCTATCCCGGGAAATAATATATCCATCGCTCTAACGGTTTTTCCATCTTCATTTTGTCGCATATAAAATGCCTTGATGGTTTTAGGATAATCCGTTACAATTACCGGACTGGCAAAATGTTCTTCCACTAAAAAGCGTTCATGTTCACTTTGTAAATCTGCCCCCCAACTCACCGGATATTCAAAGGATTTAGCGGAGGAAACTAAAATATCAATTGCCTCTGTATAGGTAATCCGGATAAAGGGATTATTTAAAACAAATTCAAGACGATTAATTAAATCTGGATCATACTGTTTGGTTAAAAAATCCAAATCATCTCTATGTTGTGTAAGCGCAATGCGGATTAAGTAGCGCAAAAAATCTTCTGCTAAATCCATATTGGCCGTTAAATCATAAAACGCCATTTCTGGTTCTATCATCCAGAACTCAGCCAAATGTCGAGTAGTGTTAGAATTTTCTGCTCTAAATGTAGGGCCAAACGTATAGATATCTGAAAGCGCTAAAGCCGCCGTTTCTCCATTTAATTGTCCACTAACCGTTAGATGCGTTGGCTTTCCAAAGAAGTCTTGGGTAAAATCAATTTCTCCTGTGTCGTTCTTAGGAATTTGTTGAAGGGGCAAGGTAGTAACTGCAAACATCTCTCCTGCTCCTTCGGTATCTGACCCTGTTAAAATGGGGGTATGGAGATACAAAAACCCTTGATCTTGAAAATACTGATGGATGCCAAAGGCCATCGCGTTTCTAAGACGATAAACCGCTCCAAAAGTGTTGGTTCTGGCTCTAAGATGTGCAATCTCACGCAGAAACTCTAGCGTATGTCCTTTCTTTTGCAAGGGATACGTTTCTGCATCTGCCGTTCCATATACTTCTACTTGCTGGGCTTGCATTTCAACCGATTGCCCCTTGCCTTGTGAAGGAACCAACTTTCCTTTTATCCCAACACAAGAGCCTGTGGTTAACTCCTTAATCCAATCCGCATATCCCGGCAATTGTTGATCGGCGATGATTTGTAAATTCTTGATGGTAGAGCCATCATTTACTTCTAGGAAAGCAAAGGTTTTACTTTCTCTTCGAGTGCGAATCCACCCTTGAACCCAAACTTCGGTATCCACCAAAGCTTCTGTAAATATTTGTTTGATTTTTGTCCTTTTCACGGTCACAAAGGTAAAGTATCCGGAAATATGGGCATCATACTTGGGTAAACTGTTTTTAATTCTTCCGGAGGTAATTGTTCACAAAGGGATTTAATCGTTTGATTAATCCCAGGCAATTTATAATCAGGGGTGATTTCTGCCCAAGGTACTAACACAAACGCTCGATTCCGGATTTCAGGATGGGGGATCATTAAAGAAGGAGTATGCTCTATTGTATTTCCAAACACAAGGATATCCAAATCCAAAGTTCTTGCCCCCCATTTTTCTGCTCTTACTCTCCCAAATTGGATTTCTATCTCCAATAAAATTTCTAATAATTCTTGAGCGGTACCTTCCCATCCGATTTGTATCACTGCATTTAAATAAGCCGGCTGTGCTTGATTTCCCCAAGGTAAAGTTTCATAAATGTCAGAGGCACTTATTACCTGGGCACCCTTACTTTTCAATACTTCAATCCCCCTTATCAAAAAATGATACCGTTCACCAAGATTTGAACCCATTCCTATAAAAACTTCCTTTTCCATGCTTTGAATCTCGTAATTTGTATAAAATTAAATTTAAAAAACATGAGTTTCTGGAAAACCGTATTAGCCAATATTACAGGATATCTGATTGGATCCCTGGTCGTAAGTATTCTTACCTTATTATTTGTCATCGGATTAATTGCTGCGTTTAGTGGTAAGGAAGAAGAAGGACCCGACGTAAAAGAAAACTCCATTCTGAAATTATCTTTAGAAGGAAGTATCGTGGAACGTAGTAGTGAAAATCCTTTAGAAGGATTAGACCTTCCAGGAGGAATGGGAGGAGAATCCTCTACAGGTTTAAATGATTTGTTAAAAGCTATTCACAAAGCCACTACGGACGAAAAGATTAAAGGAATTTATTTACATACTGGTCCCCAAATGACGGGATGGGCAACTTTAGAGTCTGTTCGTCAAGCTCTATTGGACTTCAAAAAATCAGGGAAGTTTATTTATAGCTATGCTGAATATTATACCGAAGGCTCTTATTATTTAGCCTCAGTTTCTGACAGTATATTTTTATTTCCCCATGGAGCAATGGAATGGAATGGGATGGCTTCTACTCCGGTATTTTTAAAAGGAACTTTAGAAAAATTAGAAATTGAACCTTTAGTATTTAAAGTAGGAACTTTTAAATCTGCTGTGGAGCCTTTTATCTTAGATAAAATGAGTGAGGCCAATCGCCAGCAAGTAACCGCCTTTATGACGGACATGTGGAATCATTACACAGATAAAATTTCAAACAGTAGAAATATTCCAGTAGAAGAATTAAATCGTCTTGCCTCTACCTTAGAAATTGATTTGGCGGAGGATGCTTATAAAGCAAAATTAATTGATCGCTTAGCTTATGAAGATGAAGTGTTAGATCTCTTAAGAAAAAAGACCGACCGTAAAAAACAAGATAAAATCAATTTTGTTACGCTCGAAAAATATGAAAAAAGATCTGACAAAGATGCAGGCATCCCTAAAAATGAATCCAAAAATAAAATTGCTATTATTTATGCCGTAGGAGATATTAATTCCGGAAAAGGAGATGAAGAAAGCATTGGTTCAGAAACGATTGTGAAAGCTTTCCGCGATGCCCGTAAAGATTCTATGATTAAAGCGGTAGTATTTCGGATTAATAGTCCAGGAGGTTCGGCATTAGCATCAGATGTAATTTGGAGAGAGGTAATGTTAACCCGTGCTGAAAAGCCAGTAGTGGCTTCTTATGGTGATGTGGCTGCCTCTGGGGGATATTATATCTCCGCTGCTTGTGATAAAATTGTTGCACAACCCAATACCATCACGGGTTCAATCGGAGTATTTGGATTGATGTTTAATACTAAGAAAATGTTCCAACAAAAATTGGGAGTTACTTTCGATCGGGTAACAACCAACACGTATGCGGATTTAGGTAATCCGAATCGTACGATGACAGATTATGAAAAACAAAAAATACAAGCCAGCGTAAATAAAATTTATGAAGACTTTACCCGTGTGGTGAAAGATGGAAGAAAATTCCCAGATACCGATGTGAATGGAGATAATATCCCAGATGCAGTGGATTCTATTGCTCAAGGGAGAGTATGGTCAGGAATACGCGCAAAACAATTAGGATTGGTAGATGAATTAGGCGGAATTAAAACAGCTATTGAAATTGCGGCTACGCTTGCTAAACTAGATAAAGATCAATACAGACTTAAAGAATTGCCTGCTCAAAAAGATCCGTTCGAAGAAATTATTAGCAAACTTCAAAAGGAAGAGGAAGAAGCAGTTATCCGCAAACTGGATATGGAAAAAGAATTTAAAATGTACAAAAGGCTTAAACAAATGGCTTCCAACAAAGGCGTTTATATGCTTATGCCCTACTCGTTTGATATTCATTAATACTTCTCACGTAAGATAATTTAAGCCACCTTCGGGTGGCTTTTTTTATCCTCATAAGATTTGTTCGTACGCCAGATATACTCCTTACCTTTGATGCGTGGCAGAATCCCCTACTCCTAAATCCCCTTCCGGAAAAGTATTTGATGGACGCTTGATTCGTAGAATGCTTGCCTACCTCAAGCCCTATCGTAAACAATTCTGGATCTCCCTTTTACTTACCCTATTACTGGCAGTTTTAAATCCAGTAAAACCTTTATTGTTTCAATATTTATTGGATCATCAAATTCGTGAGAAAGATATTCCGGGATTACGGTTATTAATTCTTTTGGTGGTAGCACTATTATTTATTCAAATTATATTTCAATATTTCCAAAACTTGATGAGCAATTTATTAGCTCAATCGGTTATGCGGGATATTCGGGTAAAAGTATATCAGCATATTGTGCATTTACGCATGAAGTATTTTGATCGTAATCCGGTGGGGGCCTTGCAAACCCGCACCATTAGCGATGTAGAAACTTTAAATGATGTATTTAGTCAAGGATTGGTAACCATTGTTGGGGAGATATTACAATTATTGGTGATGTTAGGGGTAATGTTTTATATACATTGGCAATTAAGTTTGGTGGTTTTAACCACCTTACCCATTATGTTAATTGCCACCTATATATTTAAAGAAAAAGTTAAATCCTCATTTCAAGAAGTTAGAAAATATGTAAGTGAATTAAATTCATTTTTACAGGAACATATTTCGGGAATGTATATCGTACAAATATTTGGAAGAGAAAAAGAGGAATTAAAAAGATTTAAAAAAATAAATGAAGCGCATCGAAATGCAAATATTCGTTCGATATTATATTATTCCGTTTTTTTTCCAGTAGTTGAGATTATTTCAGCTTTGGCAGTAGCCTTATTAATTTGGTATGGAACGGGAGAAATATTATATCAACGCTTAAGCTTTGGTACATTGGTTGCTTTTTTAATGTATATCCAAATGTTTTTTCGTCCCATTCGGATGTTAGCAGATCAATTTAATACTTTACAATTGGGAATGGTAAGTGCAGACCGAATATTTAAAATATTAGATACCGAAGATTTTATTCCGGATAACGGAACCTTAGACCAATCTTCTACCCCATTTCCGGCACAGGTAGATATTGAATTTAAAAATGTTTGGTTTGCGTATAATGAAGAAGAATGGGTATTAAAAAATGTATCTTTTCATGTACCCCCCGGAAAAACCTATGCTTTGGTAGGTGCTACTGGATCTGGAAAAACTTCTATTATTAATGTATTATCTAGATTTTATCCTATTCAATCCGGGGAAATATCTATTCACCATATTCCGATTGAACAATTTAAATTAAATTGGTTACGCTCCCAAATTGTAACGGTTCATCAAGATGTATTTTTATTTTCGGGAAGTGTGAAAGATAATATCACTTTAAATCATCCGGATATAACCTATGAACAAGTAGTAGCGGCTGCCAAAAGTATTGGAGCAGATGAATTTATTCAACAATTACCGGGTGGATATGACTATACGGTAAAAGAAAGAGGTGCCACGCTTTCCACCGGACAACGACAATTAATTTCGTTTGCCAGAGCTTTAGTTTATAATCCTAAAATATTGGTTTTAGATGAAGCCACTTCTAGCATCGATACGGAAACAGAATTATTAATTCAAAAAGCAATTGAAAAATTAATGCAAGGCAGAACTTCCTTAATTATTGCCCATCGTTTATCTACCATCCAAAAATCAGATTGTATCCTGGTTTTACATAATGGGGAAATAATCGAACAAGGAACACATACGGAATTAATTCGTAATAATGGAAAATACCGGAAATTGTATGAATTGCAGTATGCGTGATTAGTGGGTAGTGGTTAGTGAGTAGTTTTTAGGAAAAAAAATTGAAGTTAATTCTTAATTATTTGATATTTCAAAATAAATCATAAATCAGAAATAATTATGCAATTCCTAACCTACCAGGTAATTAATTTATATTCTCTTTGTTTCTAATACTATCTTCAAACTATTCCGCATACCGATATCTAACACTAATACCATATTCTCAACGGGAACGCCTTTTTCTACCCGTAATATTACAGTTCTATTATTCTTGGTTTCGATGATAGACATCATCCGATTTTCCAATTGATCGGCAGTAACTTTTTCTTTATCTAAATAAAAAAATAAATCTTTGGTAATACTTACGGTTACATAATTTTTGGTGATTTCATTACTAGGGGAAGATTCGGGTAATAATAATTTAATGACGTTCGGATTGGTAAAAGTGGATATCATTAAAAAGAACAGGAGCAAAAAGAACATAATATCAATTAATGCTCCTGGATTTACTTCTGAGGCATGTCGCCTTCTTCGTTCAAATCTCATTAGGCCGGACGATAAAGTACATCTACCATTTCACTTGCCGCATTCTCCATCTTCGCTAAACTGGCTTCTACCTGACTATTTAAATAGGTATTAAATATATGCGCCAAAATCCCAACCACTAATCCAGCAGAAGAAGTAACCATCTTTACATACATTCCTTCTGCAATGGTGCTAATGGATAAATTATCATTGGAAGCTGCGATATCCGTAAATACAGTTATCATCCCTAATACAGTTCCTAAAAAACCAAACATGGGCGCCATCGTGGCTACGGAGGCTAATATGCTCAAATACTTATCTAATTGGGTTGCTGCTGCGCGTGCTGCCGATTCCATCCCGGCTTCTATCTCAGGAATAGGTGAACCAATCCGGTTGATGCCTCGCTCAAATATTCTGGCGACTAACGTGGTATTATTTTCACATAAGGTATGTGCTTCCTTTAATTCTCCTTTACGCAAATGACGAATTATCGCTTCTAATAATCGTTGATCAACCGAGCCTAATTTTTTTATGTATAATAATTTATAAATAAACATAAATATCGCTATTAATAACAAGGTTAATATGGGTACCATTACCCACCCTCCTTTAAATAATAATTCCCAAAAGGATATCTTCTCGGGAGTTTTAATCACCGCTGCTCCAGCATCTAATAATAATGCGGATAACATGGAAAAACTTGACAACAATAAGGGCATATAGCTTCTGTTTAATTATACCAAAGGAGAGTAATCATCCCCATAGATTTTAGTGATACCTCTAAAGTACGTCTGTTATCTAGTAATTCGTATGTGTATATGTGGACAGGATTGTAGTAGTTCAGGAAATCTGCTGTATAATAAGGCTTGATTCAATGTTAAGAGGTATGATCGGCAATAATTTTCCACTCCCCTTTTATTTTCTGAAACCATAAAGTAAAGTATCCGGAAGGATTATCTTTAGCACGGGCTAAATTCCATCTACCCAAAACCCAAACATTACAGGCATTGATTTTTTGTAAACTAAGCAATTCAAAGGTTAATTCTCCCATTGCCGCAGTGTCGGGATAGGAACGTAAATAATTTTGTAGGGTCGTTTCCCATCCATACTTAGGGCCGGATTTCCCAATAAAAACTAATTTATCCGATTTCCAATACCCTTCCATAAATGCAGGAATATTCCCTGTATTCCAAGCTG
>RFSG01000085.1 GCA_009924095.1 Sphingobacteriia bacterium | reverse complement strand
GGGAGTATTAATCCAGTTAAGTGATAATGGTCCCGGAATTAAAGAAGAACAATTACTAAATATTGGTTCTAAATCCTTAGGATATAGTATTATTAAAGGTTTATGTGCTCAATTAAAAGCTGAATTAAAGGTATATTCAAATCGAGGATTAATCTATGAAATATTATTACCTATTGAAAAAATCCATTAATCTATTTTTGTTCTGTTTGTGGAGTTGGCAATATGGGTGCTTCAATTATTTTACCTGTAATTCCTAAATGGATAAATGGAGATTTAGGGTCGTTGGTAGTAACAGCAATGGTTTTATTTACTTGCCCTAAACTTTGATTCTTACTTCTAAACGTTACCAAGCCATAGGAATCTTCTCCCGGTGCCAAGGTGGTATTCTCAGGCATTCCACTGGTACATCCACAAGCTGGTTTCCAACTTCGTATTATTAATTGTCCATTTCCTTCATTCCGAAAGCTAAATACCATCATTGCAGAATCACCATACACAATAGTACCAAAATCAACAGTATATTTATCAAATCGAATAATAGGTGCCTTTTCATTTGGCATTTTTGATAAATTTTCATTTCGATAAGCATAAATCGCAAATGGCTTTTCATTATCATTCTGCTCATCGGTGAAAATTCTAAATTTAGAAAATACTAATCCCCACCCTTCCATTTTATCTACCGATAAATTAATTTCAATCGGAATGGAATCACCGGGTTTAATAATTTTTGATGAATATTTTAATTTAATTTCTGGAGGCGTTTCAGCCTTAATTATTTTTATCGGGTTTTTACCGGAATTATACACTACCACCCGTGTTTTAACTTTTTGACCCATAAAAACAGTATCCAAATCTATATAAACTTTACTTAAGCGTACTTGTCCATTTTCAATTGGATATTTCTCTTCAAGTGTTTGGGGTTTGGGACTAATAAATCCTGAGAAAAAAACATGTTGGGTAATTGCTGGACCTAATAAATCAGGTGGATATTTTTTAATTGCAATAGAAACTCCTTTTTCAATTTCTCCTGTCCTTTCTTCTGGAGTATAATTTATTTTAATACTATTTTTTTCTCCTGGCAAAATGGGTATCATTTGCCAATCGGATTGTGTACAGGAACAACCTGATTTTATTTCTGTTATTACTAAGGTATCTGTACTAGTATTTTGAAAAGAATAAGTAAGTATTATTGGGTCTTTATTTCCTTCTGTCGTTTTAAACTTCAAATTTGAGTTTTGAAATTTTAATGGATTATTAGGATCTTGAGCAAATAACCCCAGAAATCCCAAAATAAGTATCCCTAATAAAACAACTTTATGTAAATAGTTAAACATACCCAATAAACGTAAGTATAGGAAAGGTATTACTTTCTTTTCAATTACGGAAACAGATTGGTTTTAACGGATTAAAACATCCGTTCAGCAGAAATTTTTTCGATTAAGAAAACTTTATTTCTTCCGATTCTTTATTAAAATATTTAATTAAGGTAAACGGTGCTGAAGAATCTGTGGTAAGGGTTACCCATTTTTTATATTTCATCCACCATTTTAACCGAATACTTGGAAATCCTTGTTTTAAATAGGCAGCTATATAAGGATTAACCACAATTTCTAATTGAGATTCTTTATTTTCCTTAAATAAATAATCTACATGATTAGCAATTTCATCGGTAAGTAAAATGGAAGGCATTATTTTACCTGTTCCATTACAACTCGGACAAACCTCAGTGGTGGTAATATTAATTTCAGGTCGAACTCTTTGCCGGGTAATTTGAATTAATCCGAATTTACTCATCGGAAGCACCGTATGTTTTGCACGATCTCTGCGCATTTCGCTATTCAGATGATCATAAACAGCTTTACGATTTTCTAATTTCCGTAAATCAATAAAATCAATAACAATAATTCCGCCCATATCCCTCAATCGCAATTGACGGGCTATTTCAGAAGCTGCTTCGATATTAATGCGTAAGGAATTTGCCTCCGGAGAATCTTCATTCATACGGGTACTTCCGCTATTTACATCAATTACATGTAAAGCTTCGGTATGTTCAATCACTAAATAACAACCAGAAGGAAGATTAACTGTTTTTCCGAAGGATGCTTTAATCTGACGTTCAATACCCAAGTGCTCAAATAAAGGCACTTTTAATTTATGCAACCGAAGGATTTTAACCTTATCTGGTTGATGAATTTTTAGATAGTCGGTTAATTCTTGAAAAGTATCCTGATTATCGGTTATGATGCTATCAAATCCTACACTCAGCATATCCCTTAACAAGGAGGTGGTTCTATCCATCTCGGTAAGCACACGAGTTGGGGGCTGCACCTGTTGAACGGCTGCTAACATCCGTTTCCACTTCTCCTGCAATTGTAATAAGTCTGCCTCTAATTCTGCGATATCTTTTCCTTCAGCAGCAGTTCTTACAATCATCCCGAAGTTAGGCGGGCGAATAGCTTCCAACAATCGTTTAAGTCTTTTCTTTTCTTCCAGGGATTTAAATTTCCGGGAGATTGAAATGTCTTGAGAATAGGGAACCAGGATAATATATTGCCCTGCCAGTGACAATTCACAGGAGAGACGAGGGCCTTTGGAGGAAATTGCCTCCTTCACGATTTGCACCAGCACATGTTGATTGGTTTTCAACACTTCGGTGATTTTACCGTGTTTATTGATTTCAGGATTTAACTCCAAGTTTTCTACAGCATCAGCAGTAGTGCCTTGTTTATGCACCTGATTCAAATGTTTTTGTAAGGTCCGAAATTGTGGCCCTAAATCGAGATAATGGAGAAATGCATCTTTTGCATATCCCACATCTACGAATGCGGCATTTAACCCCGGCATAATTTTCTTTACCCGAGCGAGATAGATATCCCCCACGGTAAATTGATTATCGGGTTTCTCCAAATGAAGTTCTACAATCCTCTTATTTTCAAGGATACCAATACGTAGCCCTTCTTCGGTTGAGCTGACTAAAAGTTCGTTCGCCACGGTATAAATGGAAGATACTGGGGTTTAAGCCAGCAAGTCCAAATTATTTTTTCTTATGACGGTTTTTGCGTAAACGCTTCTTCCGTTTGTGGGTAGAGATTTTATGTCTTTTTCTTTTTTTTCCGCAAGGCATAATGCGTTAGATTAAAGGGTTAACAATTGATTGATTTCTTTTTCTTGTATTGGTGTAAGATCTGGATTTTCCAGCGCTTTTTTCCAATAGGTTTTCGCTTCTTCTGTTTTTTCCTGACCCGCAAGGGCTTTCCCCATACCGATCAATGCTTCTATCTCTTCAGGATGTTTAGATAAGATTTTCCCAAACCGTTCTGCTGCTTTTGCATACTGCCCGGTTTGAAGGGCAAACTTACCTAATTGCACTTGAATACTTACTACTTCAGGATTTTGGTCACCCAATTTCCGAAGTTGTAATATCCCTTTCATGCTTTTACCTTCCATTTCAACCCAAGCTAATGCTTGACTGATTTGTAACGGCAAGGACGATGGCGCCAACCGAAGTTGTTGAGCGATGAGCATTTCTTCGGATTCCCGTAATTGCTGATCTACTATTGAATCTGAGACGGGTAACACAGACCGAATCGCTTTTTGTACTTCACCCAATTTAAGGGTATCGGTACTTTGCGCTAAGGATTGTGCTTGCATCCAAAGTTTCAATAATGGATCTGGGAGGGTGTTGATTAGAGAATCCCAAGTATTTTGACGTATCGTTTCATCTGTAAGATTTTTAATACGAGCTAAGGTTTCTGCATAAGGGGCAAGATTAAGCCCTGCTTCTGTTGCAGAATTCTCATTCGTAACTTCTCGATTACGAGTGTCTAATACTTTTCTATCGGCAAAGAACAAAGCCACCAGTAATACTCCTGCGCCAATCCACAGCCCAATCCGTATTCTCCGGTCAACTCTTGATTCCACAATTTTGGAATATCAATTTCAGGAAATTAATTCCCTACTCATTTTTCTTTTTTCTTCACTTTATTGCTGGATTTCACCTTTTCAACAAAGGTTTTAGCCGGCTTAAAGGCAGGAATGTAATGTTCGTCAATTACAATCGCTGTGTTTTTAGAGATGATACGAGCTACTTTACGCGCCCGTTTTTTTACGATGAAACTTCCAAATCCTCGCACATACACATTTTCTCCCTCCACGATGGAATTCTTCACCACTTTGAAAAATGCCTCAACCGTACTGGCTACGTCGGTCTTATCAACTCCAGTTTTTTGGGCAATTTCTGCTATTACTTCAGCTTTGGTCACAGTTAGATGGGTTAATTTTTTAACTTTATGAGTTAGAACCCGGTTCACCAAAGGAACCGGATGGCAAAAGTAGTATTTTTCTATTGTACTGCCAAACTTCATCTAATGTGAAATAATAATTAGGCCCCTCAGGGGTGAATCCTATATCTAATCTTACATTTAAATATTCTTTTCGCAATAACTTTCCCCTAAATCCAATTCCCCAAAAAGGAAACGGATTTCGATCCGGATATTCCTTAAAAACCGTTGCTATTCCCGCAAAAACCGTCATTCCAATTCGTTTCCATACTTTCATACGATATTCAAGCTGTGTGGAAAGATGATGCCGATCCCGATACCTCCCTTGATAATATCCCCTACCTGTATTTTCTCCCCCCAATAACCCCATCATGCGAAAAGGTGGATCTCCTGGGTTAAATTGTCCATACGCCTGAAAAGCTAATACATCTTTATGCGACCGAAGAGAAATGTATTTCCGTAAGTCAAGTGTCCAAGAGGTAAACTGAAAATCACTGCCCGTAAGCTTATTATAAATTGAAAATTGAAACTCCGCATAAACTCCGTTGGCCGGAAAATAAATATTCTTACGATTGTCCCAAATGGCTATCGCACCAGGCCCTGAAGCTAACCCTCCCGTATTACCCGTGACAGGCTCTTTAAATAACAAGGAAGCCTCTGGATATCGCATTCGATACATACTTTCCAATGTCCAATGCCCTCCCCAATATAAATTCTTCCCATGCCGCTTCATCACTCGCCCATAGAGTCGAAATAAATCAAAACTATACATCTCTTCTCGCTCCAAAGGCTGATGATTTCCTACCCCATAATATAATTCTGGGAAACGTGTCCAAGTAACACCTCCTTTTAAAAACCACCGATTATCGGGAGTGAAAATTTCAAAATGAGGACGGAATATATATTGTTGATTTTGGGTGATAGAAGCAGATAAACGAACATTCGATGGACGCGTACCTGGCGTTGACTTACGCGGACGGAAAATATAATTTCCGGCCAATACTAAACTCCAACGGGTTTCAGGTAAATACCGCAACACAGGTACTAAAATAAAATAGTCTGGCCTTACTTGATGCGTATCTAAGGCAACCGTATCTGCAATTAACGAGCGCCATCTTTCCCCTAAGGTCTGTGCCCCTAAGGTTCCAATCATAAAAAATCCAAGGCAATAAATTAACCCACGCATTTCCTCACAAACCTACTCAATCCTTTGGGGATGTTTCAGTATTTACCTTTAAAAATCATAACTTCATCTCTGCTTACGAATATGAAAACTACCGCAACTCAAGAATTAGATAAACTGACGCAAAAATATGAAGCCTTGGGTCAAGAAATTACGCCTTATCTAGAAGGCTTATATCATTCTAATTTTTTAACCTACTGGGATTATATTCATCTGGATACCCTACTTACGCTACAAATTCCGAAAACCCATTTTCCAGATGAAAAAATATTTATTATGTATCACCAAATTACAGAATTGTATTTTGGACTTGTACTCTTAGAACTTGAACAATTGCAAGTAATTCCAAAACCAAGTGTATCTGAAATATGTAAAAGAATAAGTCGAATTATTGGGTACTTTAAAAATCTTACAGGTTCCTTTGATGTGATGGTAAATGGAATGGATCCGGAACAGTTTTTAAAATTCAGATTAGCATTATTGCCAGCTTCAGGTTTTCAATCGGTACAATATCGAAAAATAGAATTTCGCATTGCAGAATTACCGCAATTAATTCATTCCGAAATTAGAAATCAAAATACCTCAATTCCTGCTACCCTCTCTGAACAATTTGATCTGTTATATTGGAAATTCGGAAATCTGGATTTAAAAACGGGTCAAAAAACATTAACCTTAAAAATGTTTGAAGAAAAATATAATCAGGAATTATTAGCCCTTGCAACAGAAATGAAAGGTAAAACCATTTGGGCAATGGTAAATGCATTACCTGAAGAAGAAAGGAATAATCAAACATTAATTAATTTATTAAAACAATTAGATTTATTTGCGAATGTATTTTGGTCATTGAGTCATTATAAATCAGCGGTAAAATATTTACATAAAGATTTAGAAGATATTCAAGCGACAGGAGGTACGAATTGGCAAAAATTTCTTCCGCCCCGTTTTCAAAGAATACAGTTTTTCCCTGAATGTTGGACTAAAACCGAAATTGAAGAATGGGGAAAAGGTTGGGTGATGGAGTTATTTAATCAACAGGTAGAACAATTCTGGAAAACCACATAATTTACCAGATTTGATTGCGTTAATTTTGAATACATAACGGAATCCGGTATGATTCAATGCAGGGCATTATATTTATTCGCTATTCCAGTTTTTTGTTTTTTATTTGGATATCCGTCTATCTTATTTTCTCAATCTATAAAAGTGCCCGTCGGTAAAGATGGGATACCTATTTTTCAATTACCCGATATAATAATTACCAGTCCTTTTGCGTCCCCTCGACATAAAAGAAAATATGAAAAATGGTTAACCGAAAGATATTTATTAAAGGCAAGAATTATTAAACTGTATCCGATGGCAAAAAGTTTTGGGCAATATTTTAAATATATCCGAGAGACAGTGCCTTTATTGCCCAGCGAAGCCTCTCAAAAATTATATAAGGAATTATTAGAAAAAGAATTATTTGCCCGATATGAGCCCCTTATTTTGGATATGAGTATTGCAGAAGGGGCGGTATTAATTAAATTATTACATCGGGAATTAGGACAAACCGCCTATATGGGTATTAAGGAAATGAAATCTGGATTTTCAGCATTTTTCTGGCAACAAATTGCGTTGGTTTTGGGGAATAATTTAAAAGCAGCGTATGACCCGGTAAAAGATAGGGAAATGGAAGAAATATTACTGGAGTTAGGGGCCGAACCGAAATGATCTTTTTATTAATTTAGCAGGTAATAAGCGGGAGTAGCTCAGTTGGTAGAGCATCAGCTTCCCAAGCTGAGGGTCGTGGGTTCGAGTCCCATTTCCCGCTCGAAGGATTTAATTTTTATAATTAAGATTAATTATTTGGTATTTAAATTTAGTAAACAATTTATTTATTAATTAATAGGTGTAATCACTGAATTTGTTTCGACCCTTTCCTAAATCTGAATTATTATCTTTAAATAATAATAGAAGATATTATTTCACTAAACTCAGTTTCTCTGTATACTCCGCCCCATTACCGGTAAGGGTTAGCATATAAATACCGGAACACTGATTTTTTAAATCAATTTGAATTTCTTCGCCTCTAATATAGTTAGTATTATAAACCGTTCTGCCGGTAATATCCCTTACCTATATTTCTAAATTATCGGTGGGCTCAGGTATAATTGGGGGTTCAGATTTTTTTCCTGCAATTTCGAAATTTGAATTTACGGGTAAACTG
This sequence comes from Sphingobacteriia bacterium, assembly GCA_009924095.1. GTDB lineage: Bacteria > Bacteroidota > Bacteroidia > J057 > RFSG01 > RFSG01. Next base: position 3,565 of record RFSG01000085.1, on the reverse strand, counting down.
GGATTTCGGGAAATTAGAGGATTTTCAGCGTTGGGTAAATACGGACTAAATACATTTTTTATTCGATTAGATTTTGATATTTGTGATTTGAGTGGGATAATTTCAGGTATATTAATGGTAAATACACCTGAACTTGGATTGGGGTATACTAAAAGTTGTTTAGCTGAGTAGGGTTTATCATTTGAAACAACTTGTAATACCCCACAAGTATCCGTTTCAATACAACCGGTGCTATCTACCTTTAACACCCATAATTCCTGCGTATTGCCCCATAAACTCCCCACAAATATATACCCTCCCTCAGCGGTTGTGTCAACATCCAACAAGAAGAATTGAAATTGCTCTGGGTAAACATAATAATATCGATACCAAATACTATCTCCGTTTAAATTAAATTTAAAAATACAACCCCCATCTATTCCTATGTTGGGTGAAAGAAGTGAATTTGCCTGACCCGAAGCTATAATATTTCCATCTTTGGTTTTAATGAATGGATTTAATGATTGGGTAAGTCTCATTCCACCAAAAGATTTAGCCCAATTAATAGCCCCTAAGGAGTCATAATTTGTAATAATTTCAATCCCTTCATTATTATTTTTAAACTTCCCATAACAAAAAAATATATTGTTGTTATCAATAAAGCTTACAAAACCATAAGACCCCTCTGGATAAGCAACATCTGCAGAAATTGGCACTTTATGCCATTTAAAATTTCCAGCAGAATCCGTTTAGATAATATAGGGATTGGGAGATAAATCAGGTCCGGTTAAAACCCCATAGGTTACCCCGCCTATATATACATTATCAAAACTATCCACAACCATAACTATCCACAACCATAGAAAATCCTTCATCGGTTGCATTTGCATAACCATACTCCTTTTGCCATTGTATATTACCTACACTATCTATTTTTACTAAGAACATATTACCATTTATATCCCCATAACTATCTGTTGTGCCACCCAAAAAGAACCCTCCGTTTTTTGCTTTTTTACACATATATCCTGCATCCCATCCTGTACCCCCGAACTCAAGTGTGTAAAGTGTATCCCCTGATTTATCAAATCGGCAAAATAGCATCGCGGAATTAGTATTATTGTTTATTTCCTTAACGCTTCCACAGATTGCAAAACTACTGTCCTCCAACATAATCATTCCCCCGTATCCCCCGATATAATATATTCTACTGGAATCTGAATATTGTTTCCACCAGAGTAATTCTCCATATTCATTTATCTTGGCGATAAAAATTCCTTGATACCCTAAACTATCATTACTGCCACCTGATATAACATATCCATCATTTACTTGTATTACACTGGCTCCTGTTTCATAACCATTAAAATGATCATAGGTAAGGCTAAAAAACGGAGTTTGCCCATATAGTGTACCTAAGATAAAAAGTGAAACCCAGAATGATATCTTAAACACCTTTTTCATAATTAATTACGAATTAGTTTAGATGTCCAAGATTTACCGGTATTCAAAGCATATTTTAAGGTATATATTCCAGAAGGCAAATTAGTTAAGTCCAACTGTTGTTCCCGATTTGCTAAACCCCAATTCATGTTCTTGAATGTAATGGGGGTTCTTGCCCCCTGTCCTTATTCTCGAACAACCCTAAAATTATGTACATAGTCTTCTGTGGTAAGGGTTAGATAATAAATACCTGCGGGCAGATGTATTATGTCAACTTCCTTATTTGAAGCTAGGTTTGTTGTATCGAAAGTGATTTTTTGCCCTGAGATTGTATACAAAGAAATGTCTTGTACTATATCCCATGATATTCCCTCGATAAAGAATTTTCCAGCAGTGGGATTAGGATATAGAAAAGCATTTATTCCTTTTGAAACTTCAGCAAGTGAGTTGGGTGAACCATTTAATTTGATCACAAAAAAATCGGTACTCCCTACAGCGGTATGGGCAGCAGTAGCTAAAAATGGGTTAAGGTCAACTGAACCTGCATATTGACCCGTTATATAAATAGCATTGTTGGCACAAGCAATTGCCTGAGCTGATTCATTATCTGTACCGCCCATTTGCATTAAGGAAATATACCCTCCCGAACCATTTAATTGTTGTACAAAAATGTCCGCATTTCCCAATGAATTGAAAAGGGAAATACCTGCACCCGGATCAAAGTCCACTGTATCTGAAAACTGACCTGCTAAGAATATATTTCCGGATGCGTCCTCTTCTATCTCTCTTCCATAATCATCCATAGGGCCACCCATTGTCTTATTCCATATTACATTACCTGTGTTGGAAAACCGGAAGGCAAAAATATCAAGCCCCCCGTTAGAAGTTACAAACGAAGAACCTGTACCTGGGTTTGTATCCAGGGTGTCACGAAAAATTCCGGTAACCAAAATATCTCCATTACTACAAACACTAGTTGCTAACCCCTTGCTATATTGATTAGAGTAGAATTGTTTTGCCCAAGCGTAATTTCCGGCAGCATTAAGTTTTAATAAAAAACCATTCCAACCCATAGCACCAGAGGTAAACATATCTGTGCCTGACCCCGGGTCAAAATCAATAGTCAAGGAAAACATTCCCGTTACATATATGTTTCCGGAAGCATCTACTGAAACCCCATCCGGACCATCGTCTGATGGAGAATTAAGGGATCTTACCCATAAATGATTACCAGCAGAGTCAAGTTTATGAATAAAAATATCTTCATTATTGGCTAAAAGCGTATCCATTCCAGCCGAAGGGTCAAAATCAACAGTATTAGAAAAATGCCCGACTATGATAACATTATTCTGGGCATCTATCGCTACATCTGACCCTGTAGCTTCATTTGCGGCGCCAAAGGTATGCGCCCAACCAAAATTTCCGGATGAATTTAATTTTAAGATAAAGTAATCCCTAAAAACTGTGGAACCCGCATCATGAAAATCAGTTCCAGGCCCTGGATCAAAGTCAACAATACCGGTAAAAAAACCAGTAACATACACATTACCCGATGGATCAGTGGCAAGTTTTATACCCCGGCAGGTACTCGCACCATCTAATGCCATTGCCCAAACAAAGTTTCCATTAGCATCTAGTTTTTGCACAAAACCACTAAAGGTTCCGGAAGAAGTAAGGTTAAATGTACCTGCGCCCGGATTGAAGTCCACAGTTCCTGAAAAATCACCAGTAGTGTAAACATTCCCGGAGGCATCCGTCACGATAGAACGACCCACCTCATTTCCGGATCCTCCTATGGAATTAGACCAGGCAAAAGTTTGAGCAAAAGATTGATAAAAGAGAAAAGAAAGAGCAACAAATAGAAAAGTGTTTTTCAAAATTTATTAATTTAAGTAAAAGGACAATTTATTGAGGCTAAATTTAACAAATAATTACTCTTTAACCGAAATTAATTTTTACGCATAAACAATCGGGATTGTATTGAGAAAAACAATCCTGTAAACCAGAATATTAAAAACTCTCCGTAGGGTATCGGCAATAGATAATGTACAGATATAGAGTTCTAAGGATCAATGGGAAAAGATTGTTTAGCCTCAAGCACCCATTTCCCAACTCATGCTGAATCTTTATCTACTAATACTAG
>RFSG01000084.1 GCA_009924095.1 Sphingobacteriia bacterium | reverse complement strand
TGATGTATGGAAGATACAGTATGATGGGGATGAAGCCTTTGTAGTTGAGGTGTTTGACCGTTGGGGCGTAAAATATTTTGAAAGCCGCAACCGAAACCAAGGTTGGGATGGTCGTGACTTAAACGGTAACCTTGCGGTAGAAGGAACTTATTTTTATGTTTTGCAGATCGGCAAAGGCAATTATACCGGTAGCTTATCGATTATTCGATAAGAGATAATTATCGGTTGAGTGATTTGGACCTTAGCTGATGAGTATTAAGATGTTATTGTCAATTTTTGGGGTTGCTAGATAATATAAAAACTATCCACAAATCTTCCTATGTTTATGGAGGAAATCCATGCATTCAATTTAAAATTGAAACCGATAATATAATTTGATACGAATCATATCATTGTTCTCGATGTTGAGAGAGTTTTTTTGTAAATATTTTGAACTTATCTATCTAATCTCTAAAGATTCCTTATGTTTGTTATAGATGATTTGGCAAACCTTATCCATTGCTTTGAAGATTGCAATATCAAAATTGGGTGCATTCGTAATGCTGGTCAAAGTAACAACAGCATTGTAAAGTATTTCATTTTCTTTCCGTCCGATACGTTCAATAAAATCAATTTTGTTACTTCCTTTTGAAGAATCTGAAATAAGAATTTCTTCCGTTTTCAGGTCTAGTGCAAATAATTTACTGTTGTTCATCTCTTTTTAAATGGGATTATTATTATTGGTGTAAATGGCATCGGCCATTAGAATTGGTTGTCTTGTTTCTGCATCTCATTCCACTTTTTGTTATTCCAAAACATTGGCTAGAAGTTGTAGTTGACTTTTTATTTGACTCGTTTTCGCAACAATTAGTTCCAACTTTCCTATTGTGTACTTTACAATAACAACTATTCGATTTACTCCGATTGCATTTCTGACAAAGTAACTGAATATTTGAAACAGTGCTACTTCCTCCGCAAGAGAAGGGAATAATATGATCATATTCAAGACTTATTGAGCCTCCGCAACATTTACAAACACCACCATCTCTGGTATATACAATTTTCTTAGTGGTTTCTGAAATGTACCGACTTTGCGCAACACAAAAAATGCTGGATAAGATTAATACTATTATCAAACCTATTTTTTTCATCGTGCTGCGTAATTTACAGAATTTTGAATTTGAAGAACATTACCAACCTAAGTCAAAATTGTCTCATTTTAGTTCGCTACCCTCCACATTATAGCAATAACTGAAAATTAGGTTTGTAAACATAATTCGAAATTAGTAATCAGTAGATTGAAGTTTGTAATTGAGAAAGGTAAAGTAACCCGGATAATATTTTACTCAAAAAAATACAAGTCCCGGGGAGGGACTTGCCAAACAAACTAAACTAACCTACTTAAAAAAATACCTATAAGGTTAGGTAAAATTAAGACTTGTATACAAAATAGTCAAGAAGAAAAATTAATTTCCTTACAATACCCTTAAATGGTCATAAAAAAAGCCCCAATTGATTCTATTGGGGCTTATGTTTACATTTTTTTTTAAAATCAATGTGCGGATAAATACTCTGCAACACCTTGTCTGCTTTCTTTCATCGCATCTTTTCCTTCTTCCCAATTCGCAGGACAAACTTCTCCTTTGGTTTCAAAATGTTGTAAAGCATCTACCATTCTTAAGGCTTCATCAATACTTCTTCCCAATGGCAAATCATTAACCAATTGATGACGAACAATACCATCTTTATCAATTAAGAAAAGACCACGATACGCTAAAGGTTTGCCATGAAACAACATCACTTCTGTATTGTTGTCCTCGTCAATGGAGAACTCATAATCTCCACCTAACACATCATAATTTTTTGCGATGGTTTTAGATAAATCTGCAACCAAAGGATACATCACTCCTTGAATTCCTCCTTTTTCTTTTGGCGTATTTAACCATGCCCAATGAGAATGTTTAGAATCCACAGAAACACCGATTACCTGAACATTTTTGGCTTCAAATTCAGCTAATTTATCCTGAAAAGCAATAATTTCCGTTGGGCAAACGAAGGTAAAATCCAAAGGATAAAAGAAAAGTACCACGTATTTTTTACCGTGAAACTGTGATAAGGAGAAATTATCAACGAAATCTCCACCATTTACAACTGCATCTGCTTTGAAATCAGGTGCTTTTTTTCCAACTAAAACTGCCATATATGTTAAATTTAAAGGTTACAAGGTTACTCCGGATTCAATTATGACAGCTTTCTCAGGGTTTTGAATGGTACCTTGAATTTGCAATTGAACTCCTTCGATTTGAAAATTTTGAATTTTTTTTTCCTGAAGATACCCCCAAACTAATTTTTGTAATTCGGAATCTTCAAAATCTATTATCTGGTGAGTTGTATTACAATATAAATGCGCATGTGGTTGCAGATTTACATCATATCTTTTAATTCCATCCACACAAAATACCTTGTGAAGCAGCCCAGAAACAGTTAAGGAATCTAATGTCTTATAAACGGTACCCAACGAAAGGGATGGATATTGGTTTACCAATTCCCGATGGATTTCTTCCGCACTGGGATGGGTTTCTCGAGTTAACATAAACTGTAAAATAACCAATCGTTGCTGGGTTACTTTTAATCCCCGTTGGGCAATTAACGCTTGTATTTCTTTAGAAGAATATTCCCGTTTGGTCATAAGAATTAAACCTTGTTCATAATTATTCTCAACAACTGACTAATTATGGGAATAGTTCCAATTAAAAATTAATTTCCTTTAAAATTGGGGCTCCGTTTTTCGGTAAAGGCATTCATACCTTCTTTTTGATCATCAGTGGCAAAAAGGAGATAAAAGTTTTTTCTTTCAAACAACAGACCTTCTTCCAGGGAGGTATCAAAAGCTTTAAGCACGGCTTCTTTGGCCAGTTGTAAAGCCAGAGGCGCTTGGGAAGCGACTTTAGCTCCCATTTGAAGGGCTTCTTGTAGATATAATTCAACCGGAACCACACGATTAATTAATCCAACAGACAGGGCTTCTCTTGCAGAAAGAAATCTTCCTGTAAGCACCATTTCCATAGCTACTGCCTTGCCTACCGCTCGGGTTAATCGTTGGGTTCCGCCGGCACCAGGCATCACGCCTAACTTAATTTCCGGTTGACCAAACTGAGCAGATTCGCTGGCAATAATCATATCACATAACATCGCTAATTCACATCCTCCTCCTAAGGCAAATCCGCTTACCGCAGCAATGAGGGGTTTACGGGTTTTTCGAATCTGATCCCACTTGGTAAACTGATCAATCTTCAGCATATCAATCGGTGATTTGGTGGACATTTGTTTAATATCTGCGCCGGCGGCAAAAGCTTTTTCATTTCCGGTAATAACGATACAACGAGTTGCCTCGTCTTGGTCTAGAGATTTAATCGCTAACACCAATTCGTCCATCAACTCAAGGCATAAAGCATTCAGTTCTTTGGGACGATTTAAACGTACCAGTGAAACACCTGGTAACACATGTGGTTCAACAATAAGATAAGTGTAATTCATGCGTTGAATTTAATTTAAATAAGCCAATATGCCGAAAGTATTCCTGCGACAATTACTAATATTCGGGTTACAGATATTTTATGTGCATGAGATCCGGCTTCAAATAAGATAGAAGTGGATAAATGCAAAAATAAACCTACTACAAGTGCCATTAATTTTGAACTGAGCTGTAAATCAGGTTCGGTATGCCATACGCTTGCCAGTAAACTTCCAGCAGGGGTCATTAAGGCAAAGAGCAAAGCAATAGCTCCGTATTTAACGGGAGAAAGTGAAAGACGGGAAAGTATTAACCCCAGAATAAGTCCTTCAGGAACCTTATGAAGTGTAACTGCTGCCATAAAATCAGTAGGATGGTGACCATGTAATTCAGCATGCCCAATTAACGGTAAACCTTCTAAAACACTATGTAAACATAATCCACCCAAAATGATCCAAGGTTGCCAGGGTTTTTCAGCATGAATATGTAAATGTCCATGTTCAGCCCCTGCACTTAATTGGTCTAATAATATCTGAATAAAAAATCCTATTAATATGTATGTACTAATGTCAGGGTTGGAACGCAAAAACAATTCGGGTAATAAATGCACCACACAAACCGAAAGTAAGAACCCTCCGGTAAAGGCAATTAAATACCGTAAATGTTCTTGTGGAAACGGGGGAATCCACCGAACAATCATTACTGAAAAAAAAGACAGCAGGGCAATTATTAAGATTTCCATTCAGAGATTAACGTTGAGGGTCTGGGAAAAGCCAAGGGAAGAAATAAGCAGACCAGCCCCTCTGTAATAAGAATCCAATCCCAAAAGAGAGGGTTACATCGATTAAAAATGCTTGAAAGGAAAGCCAACGTGCTAAAATTAAAACTCCCAAAATAAATGAAATTCCTTTTTGTCGGGAAGTGAGTGAAAATCCAGCGGCACAAAATCCTAAGGCAACCGAAGGATAATCGGGAAGGGAGAAGGGGAAGGAACAAAATTGCATCAATGCAGGCACCAGATCGGTAAGGGCAGCATAATGACAAGGCGCATCGAATTGTAAAACGCGTGCAAGGGTAACCGTAAGTAATATTGAAAATACCAATCCTGCGCCCCAATTTAATAATTGATAAACTCCGTTATTATTTCCCCACAGGGTACTTATCTTAATAGCCAATATAATCGGAAGCCAACTCCAAGGCAATGCTAGGGCAGCGATGATTTCCTGATATCCTAATCCCAGGGCGATGAAGGCATGATAAAGGGAAAACTCCCATGGGTAAAAATAATTCATGCATTGATTAGGGTTGAGGATACTGAAAGAACAAAATACATCTTTCCGAATGCACTTCATCAAAAGGCTCTGCTGTATAACTTCCCCAAGTGGCAAAGGGAATAAGCCCTACTTCTTTCCCCATGTTTTCTAAATCTATTCGGGTAAATAAGGCAACATCTTCGCAATATTCAGAGGTTTGAGACCCTTCCAAAATAGTAATTCTTTTTATTATTCTTTTGTTTATTATTTTCTTCCGGATGTGAAAATGAATATTATTGATTTCTAATTCTTTTTCGGGAATTAAGTTTTTTTCTACCCAATTGGCATTAAAAAAATCCAAAATAAAAAATCCATTTGGATCTAATACTTCTGTAACATTATGTAATACTTTGAATTGATCATGAATATCCTGAAAATATCCAAAAGAAGTAAACAAATTTAGAATCAGATGATAAGGACCCGGAGGAAAGGGATTACGAATATCGCCAACTTGAAAGGTAAGTCCAGATTTAGGTGGGGTAGAAGCCTTATGGATAAAGGGTTTTGAAGCATCAATGCCGGTTACTTGAAAACCTAAATCATGTAATACATGGGCGTGCCGTCCTTCTCCGCAGGCGATATCTAATACCTGAGCAGCGGGGGGGATTGGTAAAAAACGAAGAATATGAGAAATAAATAGTTGTGCTTCCTCAGTATCTCTGTGGGGATACAACAGAGGGTAATAGGGGGAAGCGAACCATTCTTTATACCAAGGATTGATTTCTGAACTCATGTATGCGCGGAGGCATTCAATGTAGCGGATTTACTGGTTATCTTTTCAAATTCAGAAACGAAAATATCAAAATTCTCCGGGGTAATAGTTCTTTGCATTAACAAAGCAATTACATGGATATAGTTTTTATAATTCTCATATAATGCTTGACCCTTAGGGGTAATGGTTAAATACACAGACCTGCGATCTGTTTTGGAATTCACCCTTTTTACTAATTTTTGTCCCTCGATTTTATCTACGATACTCGTTAGGGTGCTAAATTTGATGTTAAAGGATTCACCAATGTCTTTCATTTTCTTTTGGCCATCGATAGCAATCAGTTGGATAATATCCATCTCTACGGTTGAGACATTATATTTTCCTTTGATTACCATTTGATGGCGACGGAACACATCTCTGAGATTAATAAGGCAAGCTTCAAGTTTGTCAATATTTTGTTCGCTCATAATAAGGGTTGAATTCTGCGGGATGGGGTTGTTTTCTGGAATCGTATTCAATTTTGGAATAAGTTTGTTTCAAATGTAAAATTACAAGGTATTTAATAAGAAATCAATGAAATCTAAAATTTTAAATTCAGGTAATATACAGGAAACAATATATTTCAAATTCTCTTATTTACCGACAACAGAAAATAAACGAAATATTGTAATGTTTATGTTTTCGTAATATTAAGTTTACTTAAGGGGATGGTTGGTGAGCTTCGTAATTTAGATTAATTTTGTTATCGTATGAAAGAACTTATTGAAGGATTTGCCGGTCAATTGAAGATCGCAACCGAAATTGCCAGTAAATACCAACCAGCCCAAGTATCCACTGAAATAACAGAAGTGGTGATTGCAGGTTTAGGGGGATCAGCCTTTGGGGGAGAAATTGCTCGCAAAGTTGCTGAGGTTAATTGCTCAGTTCCGATTTCTATCCTGAGGTCTTATGTGATGCCAGCGCACATTAAGCCCACAACCTTAGTGATTATTTCTTCATATTCTGGTAACACTGAAGAAACTTTGGAAGCGATGCATGCCTGTATCGAACAAGGAGCTAAAATTGTGTGCATTACTTCTGGTGGTCAAATTGCTGAACTTGCCAAAGCACATGGCTTTGATTTAATTTTGATTCCAGGTGGTTATCCTCCTCGTGCAGCAGCAGGCTTGTCGGTAGTTCAACAATTATCAGTTCTTCATCAATGGAATTTAATTCCAGATTATCATGCTGATTTAGAAGAGGCCATTCAAGTACTTGAAAATTTTGATGATCATCTTCCAGCCCAAAATCTGGCACATAAATTAGCCGGTAAAATTCCGGTATTATATAGTTCAGATAGAATGGAGCCGGCGGCAATTCGCTGGCGTCAGCAAATCAACGAAAATAGTAAGCAGTTGTGCTGGCATCACGTGATCCCAGAAATGAATCATAACGAATTGGTAGGATGGGTGTATCCACGTCAATTGATGGACGATCTTCAAGTGATCTTATTGAGAAGTCGCCACGATTATGATCGGGTACAAATGCGATTTGATATTAATAAATCCATCATAGAAAAAAGTTGTTCCCATATTAACGAAGTATATACCAAAGGGGAAAGTGTATTAGCTGAACTAATTTACTTGTTGCATTTAGGAGATTGGGTATCCTGGTATTTAGCGCAAGAAAATAAAGTAGATCCAACTCCTGTAGCTGTTATCGATTTTTTAAAGGGAGAATTGGAAAAACATTAAGTTGAAACCTGAAGTTAAAATCGGGTGGATGTTGCTCTTAATCCTCGGACTTCTCTGGGGATTTCTTACTTGGCTTGGGGATACAGGTGAATTAAAACCGCACTCTACCTTTTATATAGAAGCCACTAACATTGGCGGGATTCGAATTGGAGATCCAGTTTGGTTAGAGGGGTATGAAGTAGGAAAAGTTTCTTCTATCTCCCAGAAAAAAAGTATGCCCTTTTCTTGGTGCATTCAAATTAATATGGATACCCTGTATTCGCTTCAAAAAGGAGCAACGGCCTCCATCGGAAATCAGGAAATCACCGGAGGAAAAGTGATTCTACTCAAGCAAGGAAATTCCCAATCTCCTTGTATATCTGGAGATACCATACTCGCCATGGGGAATTCGGATATTCAACAAGTATTAGCTTCAATATCTTCCCCACTAAAAATGATGGGAGATACAATTTTTCCAATGATAATAAGGGTATTACATAAAACTGATCAACTGCTGGTTCCGGAACAATTAAATTCGTTATCGGCAACAGTTATAGCTATTCGAAGTTTGGTTACTTCCCTGCAACAGCAGTTCGGTTCTAAAACATATACCGAGCTTCCTCTCCGTTTACATCAAATCTTACTTCAATCCCATCACACCTTACACCATGCAGATAGTTTGATGAATCAGGCTTCCTCCTCCATTTACAACCTCAATCAAGTACTTCAAAAATCAGATAGTGCATTGGTATTGACAACACAAGCCTTAACTGCTCTAACCGCTACAATCCCCGATAGTTCACAATTTTCGGCAAGTTTGGCGGGTAAAGTAATTCAAGATGCTACCTTTAAAGCACAGACCGATTCTTTGCTGAATACCTTGCAAAATGTTTTACATAAAATTGAAAGAGGAGAGTTAAAAGCGAGAGTTAGATTTTAACTTTCTTAGGTGGATTGATTTGATATCGAAGTCCGAAAGATACTCCAGCAGTAAAATTTTTAGAAGGCACCCATAAGCTCGATTTAAACTTTCTATTATCTGCATCTAACATAGAAATATCCATACGTGCAGAGATAAAAAAATAAAAATGAGGAGTAGGGCTTCCCACGATACCAAGTCCATTTATCCATTGCCAATCCATAGGTTCGAAGGTTTCTTGAAAGCTCATGTTTTTTCGAACAATTGTATCTGCATCTAGCACATAAACAGCATTTTGCATAAAAGCAAACTGAGGGCCTGAAAATACTTCCGCGTGAAAAGACGAGCTGATGGGAATTTTCAAGTGAAAGGTTAGGGGTACTTTATAATAGCTTAAATCAAACCTTCGGGTATATAAATACCTCGTAATCGGATTCCCCAAAGAATCTTTATCCGCAACATTGTAAGAGTACTTTTGCCCTTGTTGAGAAATTAATATACCGGATTGAATCGCAATTTTTTTACGCCAGTCCATTCTCACTTGTATCCCTGTGGCTCTTCCCCAAGTAGGTTCTAATTCATAGTTGCTTAATTTTACTTGTCGGTTTAAATAAGCTGTTCTTTGGGCAATTTGTTCTATGCCGATAGAAACCCGAGCTTGAGCGTTTACCTTCAGATGTAATAAGATACTCATCATGAATAAAAATAATAAACGCCAGCAGAAGGGATTCATACCTACAAATAAACTTTATTTTTAGTACTTATTTTTATTAAAGATGTTTAATTCCTTTGGACAATACTTTCGCTTCACCACGTTTGGAGAATCACATGGGCCTGGAATTGGAGTAGTGGTGGATGGGGTTCCTGCAGGATTACCGCTGGAAGTAGAAGAGTTAACTACAGCATTATTGCGCCGCCGGCCAGGGCAAAGTATTTATACTACTTCTAGAAAAGAAGAAGATTCTCCCGAGATTTTATCGGGTTGGAAAAACGGAATCACTTTAGGAAGTCCTTTAACAGTCTGGGTTAAGAATAAGGATGTAAGGTCATCGGATTATGATGCATTAGAAAAACTATATCGGCCTTCTCATGCAGATTATACCTATCAACAAAAATATGGAATTAGAGATGCGGCAGGAGGAGGACGGGCTTCTGCAAGAGAGACAATCGGAAGAGTGGTGGCAGGGGTAGTTGCGCAAAAGTGGATTCAACAAGAATATCCTGTAAATGTATGGGGTTGGGTATCCTCCGTTGGAGAAATAAGTTTACCTGAAGATTATATCCCAAAACAATGGTCAGATATTGAATCCTCACCGATAAGATGTCCAGAGGCAGAAATTTCTCGAAAGATGGAGGAATTGATTCTATCCGCTAAAGAAAAAGGTGATACAGTAGGAGGATGTATTTCGGGGTATATTGAAGGAGTGCCAGTAGGATGGGGGGAACCTATGTACATGAAGATACAAGCTTTGTTAGGATATGCCTTATTAAGTATACCGGCAGTTAAGGGAATAGAATTTGGCAGTGGGTTTTCAGGAAGCCAAATGAAAGGGTCACAACACAACGATATTTTTTATACGGATGATAAAGGTAAAATACGAACCCAGACCAATCATTCCGGGGGAATTCAAGGAGGAATTACCAATGGGGAACCTATTGTTTTTCGTATAGCATTTAAACCAGTATCTACCATTTTATCTGCCCAAGAAACGGTAAGTTTAGAAGGGGAAAAAGTTGAAATGAAGGCAAAAGGGCGACATGATCCTTGTGTATTACCTAGGGCAGTTCCAATTGTAGAGGCGATGACTTGGTGTGTTTTAGCAGATTTACGGGTGTTGGCAAGTCAACGATTTTTAGTGGAAAAAGGAAATAGCTAACTACTAATTAGTTATGGATAAAAACAATATGAAATAGGGAGTTAACAATTTCTTAACATTTGAATAGACATCCTCTTGTAACTTTACTTTGATTGCCAAGTTAGGGATCGCCGTGGCAAGCATGTTAACTTTTAGGTAATCCTGTTGTGAATTCCTTTGTAAACTTTTAATTGAATATGAGAAGTCTTTCCTATCGTTTAATGTTCCTTCTACTGTCTTGCAGTTTTGGAACGCTCTGGGCAAACGGTATTTCCGTGAGTTCGGTTTCCTTAGTTTCCCAAAATACCACCGCCGGTACTTGGCAGATTCAGTACAATATTACTTGGAACAATTCTTGGCGAGATGCTGTGAATTGGGACGGTGCTTGGGTGTTTGCAAAATACAGAGTAGGCGCAAATGCTTGGAATCATTGCCGCTTAGATACCCTTGCAGGATCTGTAAGTACAGGTACTGGTACTGGGGTTAACGTGGTGTTAAGTCCCGATTCAGTAGGAAGTATTGTATTTCGGAATGCAGCAGGTTCAGGTACCTTAACTCAAAACAACGTTCAATTCCGTTGGCATTATTCCGTTCAAGGGGTATTAAATACGGATGTTCCAGAAGTACGGGTGTATGCTATTGAGATGGTATATATCGCTTCAGGTAACTTTACCATAGGCGATGGGAATGGTTCTAGTGAATCTTCTTGTGCTTTGAGAGGAACCAATGGAGTACCTAACTCTTATACCGTAAATCAAAATTTATCTCCAACCATCAGTGCCTCTTGCAATTTTACCAATGGTAATAACTTGTTAAGAATTGATGGAGATGGTGGAGTAGATAATAATGGGGATGGTATCATCGACAACAATTTATATCCAGTAGGCTTCAGTCCATTTTACATGATGAAGTATGAAATCACTCAGGAGCAATATGCTGATTTCTTAAATATATTAACTCCGACGCAACAATCTGCTCGTTACATCGGAAACTTCAACAGTAATGGACAAAAGATTAACTCATTTTCAGGAGGTACAGTTTATTTAACGGATCGTCCGGATCGTGCTGCCAACTTTATCAATTGGATGGATGCAGCTGCTTATGCAGATTGGTCAGGCTTACGTCCGATGACTGAAACTGAATATGAAAAAGCATGTAGAGGTCCATTGGCACCTGTAGTGAATGAATATGCCTGGGGAAATACCTCTGTGAATCCAGGTGCTACTACCTTATCCATAACAGGAACAGAAAATGGTACTGAAGTAGCCAATAGTCCAGCCAATAACTCTTGGATGATGAGTTATAGCATTAGTGGGGGAGATGGGGGATCTACTCGTCCAGTTCGGGTTGGGTTATGTACTGGTGCTGGAGAAAACAGAACAGATGGAGGTACTTCTTGGTGGGGAGTTACAG
>RFSG01000083.1 GCA_009924095.1 Sphingobacteriia bacterium | reverse complement strand
CAAACCCATCAGTGGTAATAAAGAAATCGAGCAAGTAGGTACGATCTCCGCCAATAATGATCATGAAGTAGGTAAGTTAATTGCTGAAGCCATGGAAAAAGTTGGAAAAGATGGGGTAATCACCGTGGAAGAAGCTAAAGGAATGGATACCTACTTAGAAACTGTAGAAGGTATGCAGTTCGATAGAGGATATTTATCTCCTTATTTTGTTACCAATCCTGATAAAATGGAAGTTGAGTTAGAAAAAGCTCATATTCTGATTTATGATAAAAAAATCTCCAGCATGAAAGAATTGCTTCCTATTCTGGAGAAACAAGTACAAACAGGATCTCCATTATTGATTATTGCTGAGGATGTGGATGGAGAAGCATTAGCAACTTTAGTGGTAAACCGTATTCGGGGTGCTTTGAAAATTGCTGCTGTGAAAGCACCAGGATTTGGAGATCGTCGTAAAGCCATGTTAGAAGATATTGCTATCCTAACCGGTGGAACTGTTATTTCTGAAGAAAGAGGCTTTAAACTTGAAAACGCGACTTTAGATATGTTAGGTCGTTGTGACAAAGTAAGCATTGACAAAGACAACACAACTGTTGTTAGCGGTGCGGGTCATTCTGACGATATTAAAGCTCGCGTAAATCAAATTCGTGCGCAAATTGATAATACCACTTCTGAGTATGACAAAGAAAAGCTTAACGAACGTTTAGCCAAATTGTCAGGTGGAGTTGCCGTTCTCTATATCGGCGCTGCTACGGAAGTAGAAATGAAAGAGAAAAAAGCAAGAGTAGAAGATGCTTTGCACGCTACTCGTGCAGCCGTTCAAGAAGGTATCGTTCCTGGAGGTGGAGTTGCTTTGGTTCGTGCTATTCAATCTTTATCCAAAGGTAAAGGTGGAATCAATGATGATCATTTAAAAGGAGATATGGGAATCGGGGTAAACATCGTTCGTCGTGCCCTTGAAGAACCGCTTCGGATTATCGTTGCAAACGCCGGATTAGAAGGCGCTGTTATTCTTCAAAAAGTAATGGAAGGAAAAGGGGATTTTGGTTTCAATGCACGCTCAGAACAATTCGAGAATTTGTATGAGTCTGGTGTTATTGATCCAACGAAAGTAACCCGTTCTGCACTTGAAAATGCAGCTTCAATTGCTGGTTTGTTGTTAACTACCGAATGTGTAATTACCGATGAACCTGAAGAAAAATCAGCTGCTCAAATGCCGAACCCAGGAATGGGGGGTATGGGCGGAATGATGTAAATCATTTCTTCTATACAGAAGATTGCCAAAAAAGCCTCCGAGAGATCGGAGGCTTTTTTGTTTATGGGGGCTCCTAACAATTTTTTCCAAAAGCTTTTCTTCTCCGACTTGTTATAATGTGCCTTTGGATTGGTCAGTTGATGACGATAATCTCCAGATTCAGGATGCAACATTTGAAAGACATCAGGCCATCCCGGAAACCCTCCAATATTGCGGTCGTCAATAAATATATCGGCATGAATCTTACGACTGGTAGTTTCATTCAATTGCTCTTCAGGGTACGATTTATTAATTGCATAAAATTCTATGCCTTGACTTCTACAATAATTCACCGCTTCGTCTAATAACTCCCCTTCCCGAAAACTCCATAAGATTAATTTATGTCCTCTGTTTTGCAGTTCCTTTAAGGTGGCAAAAGCAAACATCATTTCTTTTCCGATACCCGGATAGGCATGTTCTACTATGGTACCATCAAAATCAACGGCGATGGTTTTTCCTTCTTCCTGAATAAACATAATTGAAGTCTTAATTTTTAGATTTTAGTTATGCCCAATTCATAAGTTGAGCAACAGCTTGTTTAATATTGGAGTTTATTTCCTGAATGTTACCCTCCATCATATAACAAGGCGCAGTGATTATTCTTAACGTGTAGTCAAGTTGAATTTCCCGAAGCGTACGGGCATGAACCTGACTTCCTAGGGATTCCATTCCTTGTGCAATACTGTTAATATCATAAGGGGTGGGTTCTTCAGTACTTCCCACCGTTAATTGAGGCGTAAGGCCTGAACCCTCTAAGGCTTTTGCAACTACTACAGGAGCCATACATAACGCCAGGATAGGTTTTTTCGCTTGGATAAATTGAAGGATTAAGGATTTAACCGAATCTTCAATTCTCCCTGCTGCTCCTTCAAATGCCCATTGGGTCAAGTTCTTCGCTGCGCCAAATCCACCGGGTAATAATAATCCCTGATAATCCTCCACCTTTATCTCTGTTGTACTAACAATCTTTCCTCTTGCAATTCTAGCAGCCTCCACTTTAATATTTCTGGATTCAGGTATCACCTCACCGGTTACATGATTTACCACCTGCGCTTGAGATTGGTCAGGAGCACAACATTCGTAAACACCACCTGCTTCTTCAATCGCAAGCATACTTAAAACAGCTTCCTGGATTTCGGTTCCATCATACACTCCGCAACCCGACAAAAGGATTAGAATTTTCTTCATACGATAAAGCGTAAAATTAAATTATTGTTGAGGAATATCTTTTCTCCAGATTCTTTCTCCAGTAGAAGATAAGGTTTCCAGAGATAATATCCTTTTTCCCTTTTCTCCGGTAATACTTACGCGTCCATAATTTTGATCTGCATACAGTGTGCCTTCTACTCTTAAGGGGTTCGTTCCTTCTTTGGTAGTGCTTACTTTCGCATAGGGTCCGGAGGTTAAAGGAGAGGAGGTAAAATCATACATTACACATCCTCCCTTTTCCAATTTTAATAATTCGGTAAAATGCCTATCCCCGGTTAAAAAGACCACATTTTTAATTTTATTTTCGCAAATAAAATTTAATAAATCTTGGTACTCATGCGGGTAGGCATTTAAACATTCGCTATCGGTTAACTGATTTAGGATTTGATTTCCGTTGGCAATCATTTTAAAAGCAGCCTTTGAATTCAACAGGCTCTCTTTTAACCATTCCAGTTGGGTGTTTCCCCAATAAGGCTTGTTATTGCTGGTATCTTTCAGATAATTAGAAGCTCTGAAATATCTGTCATCCATGAGGAAAAAGTCTAAGTCACTATGGGAAAAGGAGGTATAAATTCCTTTTCGATCCCCATGGGTAAAATCCGGATTAGGCCAATAGTCCCGGAATAAATCTAATGCTGTTTCTTTCAATACAAAACTTCTATCCGAATTATTGGGACCGAAATCATGGTCATCCCAAATGGCAAGATTAGGATGGCTTTTTAATAAGGTTTGAACTGCACTATCTCTGCGGGCATGCTGAAAACGGGCCAACATACCGGACGGCGAGCTAAAGTCGGCTTCTCTGTAATAGGAATTATCTCCCAGCCAAAGCATAAACTCCGCTTTTTCTTTCGCCATGGTATAGAGAATGTTGGTTGATTTTCCATAGGGTTCACCGGGTCTATCATAAGCTGCTTCATTAATGAATACGCAAGAGCCCATGAGAAAGGTAAAGTTTGGCGCTGGACCTCTCCATTCCCAAATTTCAGGGGTTTTAAAACTATAAAATTTGTTTTCGGTTGATTTGCCTCCTTTTCCTGAAGAGCTTATTATTCGGTAAAAATAAGTATGGCCTGGTGTTAAGTTTTCAAACACAAAAGTTTGTGCCGGCGAACTTGGAAAGGCAGAAGGTAAAAGCCTTGCAGGGTTTTCCTTTTGTGTGATACTATCCCGAAATAAAATACTTACAGGTGCAGTGGCTTCTAATTGAATTCTAACTTCCCTGTAAGTGGTGTATCCTTGAATAGGGCCAGATAAAATTGTAAAAGATTGTCCAGCAACAGGTTTAATCCATCCTAGGGAAAGGAGAATGAACAGGTAAAATCCGATAAATTTTTTCATGACAATAATTGCTTAAATTTAAAGTTATTCGTGCATCATTGCTTCTTTTTTTAAGATTTTATTGCGCTTATGTCGGTCTTCCTATTTGCTCAATCGCAGGAATGGATAAATTTCTTGTATCCCGCTCCCATTGAATCCCTCCAAAGTTTGCTCCCTGTTGGACTCGTGCCTGAGATTGCAGAAGGAATGGCTTGGTTTTCCTTGATGGCAACTGAGTTCCGAGAAGCAAAATTTAAAGGATTAAAATTACCTTTTCAAAATCACTTCCCGGGAATTAGTCTTAGGATATTGGTTCGCAAGAATAATATCCCTGGTTATTATTTTTTAAGACAAATCGTTGCCAAACATTGTATTGCACAAGCAGCCCAAAGGATATATAAAGAATCGTATGAAGCTTTTCCGATTGAGTTTTCAGCTCCTGCATCTTCAATTTCTACAGAAAATACTTATACCACAACGTTATGGCGTAAATCTGAGCAATTAGAAATTCGCATGCAAACGGAACAAGGGTCCTATTATCAACCGATCCCTGGCGGACTTGAAGCTTTTTTGTCGCTTAGAAATACCGGGTTTTCTCAAAATGAAAAAGGACAACTTCTGTCTTACACCATTGAGCATCAAAACAAACAATGGATTACAGTAAATCAATCCTCTATTTCTGGTAACCTAGGTTCTGTTTTTAAGAATTGTTTGCCTTTTGAATTTCCTGCTCAACCTGCTTTGGTTCAAGTTGCCAACGGTATGGAAATAAAACTCAGCACGCCCAGATTGTTATAATTTTTTTCTTGGGATAGACTTCTTAGAATTTGGTTTGGAACGTTTCCTTTAATCTCTGTGTAAATTTGTAAGATGTCGAAGCACGGAAGAGTATTAGTCGCCATGAGCGGAGGAATTGATAGTTCAGTTACTGCGGTATTACTGCATGAAGCAGGGTATGAGGTGATTGGGTTAACGATGAAAACTTGGGATTATGCCCAAGCGGGAGGAAATAAAAAAGAAACCGGATGCTGTAGTTTAGATTCTATCAATGATGCGCGAGCAATTGCGGTGCGTTTAGGATTTCCGCATTATATCTTGGATATACGGGAAGAGTTTGGGGATTATGTGATTGATAATTTTGTGGAAGAATATATCGCCGGCCGAACGCCCAATCCTTGTGTATTATGTAACACGCATATTAAATGGTCAGCTTTATTAAAGCGGGCAGATAAACTCAATTGCGACTACATTGCAACCGGGCATTATGCCCATATCCGCAATGAAAATAATCGGTATGTAATTTCCCGAGGAACCGATACCCATAAAGATCAATCCTATGTTTTATGGGGAATATCTCAACAAAATCTAGCAAGAACCCAATTTCCAATGGGGGCATTTCATAAAACCGAAATTCGCAAGATGGCTGTGGATATGGGTTTTGAAGAGTTAGCGAATAAACCTGAATCTTATGAAATCTGCTTCATCCCCGATAATGACTATCATGGCTTTTTAAATCATAGAGTTCCAGGCCTTGCAGAAAAAGTGGACGGAGGAAATTTCGCTTTGGCAGATGGAACGATTGTAGGGCAACATAAAGGATATCCCTATTATACCATAGGTCAAAGGAAAGGCGTGGTTCCTATGGGCGAACCCTTTTTTGTTACCCAAATTATCCCAGAAACCAATACTGTTGTAATTGGGAAAGAAGACGAATTGCTTGGACAACAACTTACCGTAAGAGGACTGAATCTAGTAAAATATGAATCTTTACCTGAAGAAATTCCTGCTTGGATTAAGATTCGGTATAAGGATAATGGTACTGCCGGAATGTTGCATCAGTTAGATGCTAACCATGCACGTGTGTTCTTTTCGGAACCTGTTAAGGCGATTAGTCCAGGTCAATCCGCAGTTTTTTATGAAGGGAATGATTTGTTAGGAGGAGGTTGGATTCAATGAAGAGGCATTCCCTTCTTCGATTGATTCTTCCTATTTTAACAATATTGTTTTGTCAGCGTTGCCGCTTACCCGAAACCTATCAAATCCCAGTTGCTCAACTGCCCGTCACCGATTGGTTTCCTTTGGTAGACCAACAAATTTATTGGTATTGGGTTCAAGATAGTTTCTTAACCGATACAGGTTGGAAAATCCAACAATATTATCAGAGAGATAGTGTTGCCTTTGAAGATGAAGTGGCTTGGGTGTATCGGGGATTGGCAGATTCAATATCCAATGCTAGTGTGCAAACCGATACCTTACTTCAATGGACAAAAGTGGAGGGCTATGGAGTGGAAACCCAACAAAATCAGGTTGTTCGAATGATTTGTTTACCTCCCATTCCAGGGAAATCGTGGAAGGCAAATGTTTATGGAACACAATATTCTATTCTAAGGAAGATAGTAACATTGGATACTTTTATTTCAGGTCCCTTGGATATATATTGGGCTTCTTTGACTTGGGTTCAATGTTTACCTATATCCACCCTAGAAAAGAATTATATCGGGGCAGAAGCATATGCTCCCAATCAAGGAAAAGTATTTCAGTATTTACGAGAAGAAAAAAGAGATGGGGAACAATTACAAGCAGGTACACATATTCAAACAAAATATAGAATCCCATGAACCTTAAATATTATTGGATATTCCTTTGGGTAGGATTTGCAAACGCCGTATTAATGGCACAACCCTTGAACAACGCATGGGAATCTAAAAATATCGGGATTTACTTTAGCAAAAAGAATTTTCAATATTCTGATGATTGGAAGCAGTGGCTCAATCAATGGGTAATGCAATCGTCGGATGTGAATCTTCCCCGACAAGAACTTAAATTAGCAGTGCTGGTGGAAATGGGAAATCAACTCGAAAATGGATTAAAAGTTACCCAAGCACATTCGGTACAATTTCTTAATTCGATTCCAGAAAAGTCAAATGAATGGTCTCAGTTTTTATTGACAGGTAAAAGACCTGGAACCTGGTTAGATAGCCTGGATTACGTTCTTACCCTTGATAGTTTTACCTTATCCGCTTACCCAGTACTTTCTGTTTATTCCGTAAGTAATCAATTGGTAAATGATAAACGTTGGGTATATACCTTAAAAACAAAGGGCTTGTTGTATTCGCCATCCACGTCCGGTGTGTATCGAAATACAAAAATCCATTTTCAAACGAATTCAGATATAACCCAAGCTCAGCCCAAATGGTTAAACCTTGACCACGCTAATGCACCGGGTGCTCAGCAACTGGCTGTTTTTTGGGAAAAGATGTTGGAAGAAATTAATTGGAAATAGGAAGTTCCTAAAATCTAAATTAATAACTAAGGTTATAATTTAATTAATGATCATGTCCGGAGGTGTGAACATGTCCATGTTCAATTTCTTGGGGAGTAGCTTCGCGGATATTTAAAATTCTTCCAGTAAAATGAAGGCTACTTCCAGCCAAAGGATGATTAAAATCCATGGTCAATGTCTCTGCGTCCATTGCCAGAATTTTTCCATTTAAGGCATTTCCTTCTTGATCCTGCATAGGCACTACATTCCCTACACTTAATAAATCTTCGGGAAGATCTTCTCCTGAAAAAACGGAAAGTGGAATTTCAACAATCGCTTCTTCATCTTTTTCTCCATATCCATCTTCAGCCGATAACACGAAATTAAATTCATCCCCTGTCCGAAGACCCTTTAGGTTTTTATCAAACTCAGGCAAGGTCATGCCTATATGATGGATGAATTCAAACGGATTTTCACTAGCAGCAGAATCTACCAAATCGCCCGAGGCATTGCGAAGTTCATAAGTTAAGGTTACTACCTGTTTTTCGGTTATGGTCATAGGATTGTTTAGTTAAAACAAAAGTTTTGTAAAGTTTGTGGTTTTCTTTCTGATTTCCATAGGTTTTCTTAAATCACCTTATAAAAAGCCATTACCTTTATTTCGATTTTATCCATGCACTTGAATTTATGATGAATTTTATCTTAGGATTAAGCATTGTTTTAGGAGTTACAGCTACCCTTTCTGCGCAAACAACCGATACACTTCGGGTGATGCAATATAATTTATTGCAATATCCCTCCAGTAGTACAGCCACAATTAAGCATAGTTATTTATCGGTAATCTTAGGATATGTAAAACCTGATATTATTGGGGTGAATGAATTAAATCCTCCGGTAGGGAATGCAGATAATTTATTGAATTCTGCTATTCGTCCAGTTTTAGGTAATTCCTGGAAGAGAGCTGCCTTTACCAATTCCACCAATTCTCCGGTTGCCAATATGTTGTTTTACGATTCCAGTAAAGTGGAATTACGAGGACAAGAAATTGTATCAAGTGTTGTAAGGGATATCAATGCTTATCACCTTTATTATAATGGACCTGGCTTAGCTCAAGCACCCGATACTACTCGTTTTACCGTTATTGTTTGTCACTTAAAAGCAGGTAGTGCCTCACAAGATTCTATAGATCGTGCCGGCATGACGCAAGGTGTGGCAACTTGGTTGAGCCAACAGCCGATTCCAGGAAATTATATGATGATGGGAGATTTTAATATTTACTCTTCTCAAGAAGGTTGCTATCAAAATTTATTAAATGCAACACCTGCAGGAATTACCTTATACGACCCGATCAGCAGTCCGGGAAACTGGGCGAGTAATAGTAATTTCGCAGCCCTGCATACCCAATCTACACGAGTAAATACAGAAACAGATGGAGGTTCCGGCGGAGGAATGGATGATAGACTTGATCATATCCTCATTAATGCTTCCTTACGAGATAAAACCCAATCTATCGGGTATAGGTCAGGTTCCTTTCGAGCCATAGGACAGGATGGGCAACGATATAATCAAGCCATTAACTCCCCTACTAATACGATAGTATCTTCTGCGGTTGCAAATGCTTTATATGGAATGTCAGATCACTTACCTGTATCCTTAGATTTAATAATAGATTCTTACCCCTTGTCTAATGACCTCAGTGCCGATCAGGAAAAAATCAGCGTAACGCCAAATCCTGTTGAAGATTTTCTTTCGGTTCAAATTCCACAGGGAAAAGGAGATATGCAAATCATTGATTTACAAGGAAAAGTTTGGATGTCGTCTATCGTTACGTCCACTAAAATTAATTTGGAGTTGAGTTCTTTACCTGCTGGAGTTTATATTCTAAAGTATTCTGGAGAAAGCCAAACTCCACAAGCGATTCGATTGATAAAACTTTAACCATTTTCGCTTAACAGTGTAATAACATTTCCTTAAGAAATTTATTCCTTCATGAAGTTCGTTTTATTAGGCTTTGTTGTATTATCCTTTTTTCTCCAAATCAAAGCACAAGGATTTGTGGATGATAAAGTTACCTCCGCTGCAAATATAAAAGTGACCGTTAGTAATCTGGGCCTTATTGGAAATGGATTTAATGGAAAGTTTGATTTGGAAGGTCAACCCTCTTGCGAATTTCCGGTAGGTTCTGGGATTGAACATATTTTTCAAGGAGGATTATGGCTGGGATGTGAACTAGGAGGAGCAACAGTTGCGGTTTCTACCGGAGCAGCAGATGATTCAAGAGGATATGCCACCGGATCTGCAAATTTTGAATACACAGCTGAGGTGGGTTCGGTTTTGGTGGAAAGATCTAGTTTGTTTGATAGCCCATTATTTCGGGATAATGCCATCTCCCACCAGGATTTAGTCAGTGATTTTACGGATAAATATAAAATTGCCCCGGGAACTCAAACTACTATTCAAAGTCATGATAATCCCTTACATGCAGATATTCATTTTGAAGCTTATAACTGGAATTACTCTTTCGCCAATTTTTTTGTTATCCTGAATTATACAATTGTAAATACGGGTACCGAAGATTGGGTAAATTTTAGCCCTGGCTATTGGTTTGATGGGGTAGTTCGGAATATTAATATTACTCCTCCCGGTGGATCTTCGTTTTTTAATAAAGGTGGAAATGGATATTTAGATAGTTTGTTTGCCGCTTATGAGTTCGATGCTACTGGAGATCCAGGCTTCACTGATTCTTATGTTTCCTTGAAATTTTTAGGCGCAGATTACAAGGGGCAGTTTTGCCATCCATCAGTAGATACCCTTTGGAAAATAAAATATAATACCTGGCAATTTAAAAGTCCTGACCCGACCTATTATTATCCTCAAGATGATCAAGCGAAATATGGAAAATTATTAGCAGGTTTAAATGATAATCCTTGTTGGGAAAGTACTGTGGCACCATGTCAGTCAACCTCTATTCGACAAACGATACATCAACCCAATAACCGCTCTTCCTTATTATCCCTCACTAAGTTTCCGCGTGTTGTTCCGGGAGATACCCTGCAGATTTCATTTGCTTTGGTATGTGCAAAGAAAAATGGCACTGGGCCTGCCTCTGATGATTCCGATATTCAAAAAAGTCTATTAATTAAAAATCTAACCTGGGCACAAACTACCTATAATGGGGAGGATGTTAACTTTAATGGGGTATTAGATTCCAATGAAGATCGGGATGGTAATGGTAAAATCACCCGATTTGTATTGCCCTCTCCCCCAGATGTACCTAAAGTGAAAATTGTTCCAGAACCCGGTGAAATAAATTTGTATTGGGCTGAAAATAGTGAACGTTCTATTGATCCTATCTCAAAATTAGAAGACTTTGAAGGATACAGAATTTATAAAACTTCTGTTGGTTTCGATGTAGTCGGAATTCAAAATATTTCAGATTCCTTAAAGCTAATCGCTCAATATGATAAAGTAAATAGCTTAGGATATAATACTGGATTATCTTCCATTCGATTAGCAGAACCGATTTATTTTTCAGGAGATGCCACCCCTTATTATTATCATTTTGTGATGGAAGGAGTTCAGGATGGATGGCAACATGGAGTTGCGGTCACTTCCTTTGATACTGGCGATCCGGTAAATAATCTGGAGTCGTTAGAGTCAGCAAAATTAGTTTCTTTAAAAAGAGTTTTTGCCGGAATGAAATCGAATCCCGGCTTTACCAATGGTGATCCTTTTGTGTATCCGAATCCATATTATGCCCGTGCAGCTTGGGAAGGTGCAAGTGTGTTAGAAGAAGACAGAAGGCTTATGTTTGCTAATCTTCCTCCCAATGCAGAGGTTAAAATATATACAGCAGCAGGTGATTTAGTAGATCAATTTACGCATCATGCTGATTCTTATTCTGGGAACGATATCCGTTGGTTCAAAACCTATGGAAACCCCGAACAACAAGTGTTTTCAGGCGGAGAACACGGATGGGATTTATTATCCGCCGATATGCAACTTATTGCCCGAGGGTTGTATGTATTTAATGTCAGGGATCTCGATTCCGGAAAAGATTTCCGCGGTAAATTCATCATCATCAAATAACTTATGAAAAAACACTTCCTTCTGCTTGCCCTCTCATTTCTTTACCTGTGTGGATATGCGCAATATCCACTTCAAACAGTTTCAGCACTTCAAAATGTTTCAAACCCTAACCTCACCAATTGTGTGGATACCTCTTTTTATAAAGGAGATACCGTACGCGTGCGTGGAGTAGTGGTGATGGACGCTAAAGTGGGATCTGTCGTTAACTCCCAAATTGCCAATGGTCGTAACCTTTGGTTACAGGTGAATGGTGGAGGAC
>RFSG01000082.1 GCA_009924095.1 Sphingobacteriia bacterium | reverse complement strand
ATAGAAAATTACAAAATAGAAAATTACAAAATAGAAAATTACAAAATAGAAAATTACAAAATAGAAAATTACAATACACTTATATTTTTTACTTTTTTACTTTTTTCTTCCATATTTACAATATTGTTTTTGAGAGAATCCTTTTGGACGCATACAATTTATAGACCGTTTATATTTTAAAGTCCACGCGCCTCCGTGTTTAACTTTTGTTCCTTTTTTATGTCTTCTTTTTTTGCCACGTGCTCGGTTTAACTCGTCGCTTTGTGTATCCAATATACTAAGTCTTGCTTCTAGTTCAGCTATTTCTTGTCTTAAAACACTTTGTCGACTAGTTAAATTAATTAATGATTCTTCTGATGCAAGCATAGTGTGTACTACTCTATTGCTTTCGGCAACTAATGGTATAACGCGTTCTTGACTACTAGCGTGAATGGCACTACCAATAGCAATATAATCACTATAACGTTGGCTAATACCGTCAGTATCGTTAGGATTAGCATTTCTATAATTTTCATAGGCACTTCGTGCGCTACGATGTGTGTCTCCAATATTACCTCGTATTTGTTCTTGTGTAGCTAGTGTTCTTCCATGAGTTGCTCTTTGACTCGCAGTCTCCATACGTCGCCTAATAGTAACAATATCAGCATTTACATCCATTATATTAGCATTAATAGTTCTTAGTTCAGACTGTAATTTTTCTAATTGTGTTGTTAATTCATTTCTTTCTCTAAGTAAATCTCGGCTTCTTCTTGTTATAGCTTGATTATTTCTTGCTAAAGCTCGCCTTCTTCTTAGCGAAGCTATTTGTTGTAGCGCCAATGCTTCTCTTTCATTTTCATTTATAATATCTGGCATATAGTATATATAAATAGTATATAATTTACTTTTCCTCAAACCGAATCGTCTCCACCAAATGCAATAAATCCTCCTTCATAAAATCAATAACCGGAGCTAAAGAATCATTTTTCATGGACGTAAAAAAATAAAAGGCAATCTCCATGCTGTATTTTTCGGCTGGGTCGGTAAGAAAAAGTTGCGCAGAAGTAGGAACATTTCCATACATTTCAAAAAATATCCCTTGTGTATGATTAGTCCTTACGGGGGTTTCCCTGATTTCACTGGCTTTAATGGTATGCTTGTAAATTAATCGTCGGTATTCTTCAAATTCCTTATTCCGGGAATGTCCTTCTTTTTGTAAATCCCGAAAGGTAATATGCCAATTACAATTAAATTGGGGATAATAAATATCCATCCAACAACTATCAGGGTCATGATACCCGATTTGTCCAAATGAAGGGTATTCGAACGTATATCTACATCCTGATTTTTGATAAACAGAATAGGTATGATTTGGTAATTCTATTCTAGGATATCCTTTTTCTTTAGGCACCTGAATATTTTCACAAGCAGATAAACCCAATAGAAAAAATAAATTAAGAATTAACGTTAATTTTTTCACTCGTCTTCTTCTGTATCCGGTAAAATCACCATTCGAATCTTATGAATTCGTTTTGGATTAACAGACTCGATAATAAAAATTAAATTATTGATTTTGATTTCTTGTCCGGTAACAGGAAAGGTGCCATTAATTTCTAAAATTAATCCTGCCAGGCTATCATTATCCCCACGTACAGCTTCAAATTGAGATTCCGGCAGGTCAGTTATTCGAACTAAATCATTTAATAAGATACTTCCATCTAACCTCCATTCTGTGGGAGATAATTGACTCCATAATTCTTCTTCTTCATCATATTCATCTTTGATATCGCCAAAAATTTCTTCCAATACATCTTCGAGGGTAACAATTCCGGAAGCACCTCCATATTCATCTACCACGATTGCAATATGCAAGCGTTTGGCTTTAAAATCATCTAATAAATCATCAATTTTTTTACTTTCCGGAACAAAATAAGCAGGACGGATCAAGCTTTGCCATTCCGGATTTCCTTCCATAGGCAACAAGGCTAATAAATCTTTTACATATAAAATTCCCTTCACCTGATCTAAGGATTGTTCTACCACAGGCAAGCGGGAATACCCACACTCGTTTATGTAAGCTATGACTTCTGAGAAGGGCATTCCGATCGAAATATATTTAACATCTACCCTGGATTTTAAAATACTGCGAACCGAGATATTTCCAAAATTCACAATACCCTTTAAAATATCTTTTTCTTCTTCCGGAGATTCTTTGTCGGAGGTGAGGTCAATTACTTGTCTTAAATCCTGCAGGCTTACCTGTTCAGTATCCGTGTTCATGGGTTTTTCCAGAAATTGGGTAGTACGGGTTAGCAGCCAGGTAATTGGATGCAAAATTCGGCTGGTAAGGTGTGTAAAAAATAGTAACCTACGGGCTGTGGTTAAGGGATGGTGGGAGGCAAAAATTTTAGGGGTTACTTCTCCAAAAAACAAAATCAAGGAAGTAACGACTAATACTTCGATTAAAAAGCGAAACCAGGGTTCCCATCCTACTACCGATTGTATGTCGTTTAACAACATGGTAGCTACCAGAACAATGCTTACATTAAAAATATTATTGGCAACCAAAATAGCAGCCAATAAACTTCTGGGATGGCGCAGCAAATGAAGAATCCTTTGATCCGATTTTGAGGAGGATTTACGTAATGCCTCTAATTCCTTAGGGGTCAAGGAAAAGAAGGCAACTTCAGTTGCAGAGCTAAGACTAGAGCCTAACAACAACAAAACGAATACAACTGCATAAGGCAACCAAGCGGTTGCATCGGATGCAAGGAATAATAAAGTCCGGATAGAGTGCCCGGGGAAAGGGTCAGATTCCAACTAAAACAAGGCTTGTTCCATTAATATGAATAATCAGTGCCATTGGATCCAATTGCAGGAAATCCTCCAAATGTTTCCATCGACGCTAATAGTTCTTTCTCCGGTACAAATATAACTTCTTCTGAATCTTCTGGTAAAGGATTTTCACGAGTTACCCCCAACATAATCATGTGATCTACTTCAATTTCAGTTTTATAATTCTTTTTTCCATCCGGATTATCCCAACTACGGGTGGTGAGTTTTCCTTCCAGATAGACAGTTGCCCCTTTTTTTAAATGTTTTGCAGCTGTTTCAGCTAAACCTCTCCACATCACAATGTTATGCCACTCCGTTTTATCATTGACCCTTCCACTTTTATCTTTATAAGATTCAGTGGTAGCTAAGGGAAAGTTCACAACACACACTCCACTTTCCAGGATTCTCTTTTGGGGGTCTTTTCCTAAATTCCCTACCAAAATAACTTTGTTGATGCCATTTCTTGCCATAATTTCTTTGTATTGAAGCTTAATATGGAATCAAATTATGAAATATTTCGAACCTAACAAATTTTTATTTTCGTATTATCTGAAAAGCATTCAATAACGCAGTAGGAAAAGCATACGTATTTAAAGATTCTGGATCCACCTCAAAAAAACCCTCGGGCATATTCCATTGCTTGGGAAGTTTCCCTTGATAGATACTTAACTCCATTTCAAAGTGGGTAAAGGCATGCCGAAAAGATCCCACTTTTTTAATGATACTTTTCTTTTTTAATTCTGGAGGAACTTGATCTGCTGGATAATTGGGTAATTCATACAATCCACCCCATAGCCCAGAGTTAGGTCTTCTTCGAATGAAAACCTTTCCACTTTCATTGAGAAGGTAAAACCAAGCGACATGTTTTTTTC
Source organism: Sphingobacteriia bacterium (assembly GCA_009924095.1). Taxonomy (GTDB): domain Bacteria; phylum Bacteroidota; class Bacteroidia; order J057; family RFSG01; genus RFSG01. Next base: position 7,916 of record RFSG01000082.1, on the reverse strand, counting down.
CTCTAGCTATACTTTTCGTTTTAACTGGAAAATCATCCATGGTTCCAGTAGCATAAGCTCGGCAAACTTTTGCCCAGGGACAGATCTCACAATCTGGTTGTTTAGGCTTGCAGACAAGTGCCCCTAACTCCATCAGTGCTTGATTATATTCCGATGGATTGGCTTTCCCTAACAAGCCATCGGCGAGGGTTTGATAATACTTTCGGGAGGATGGCAGATCAATTCCAAAAGGATCGGCATAAATTCTACTAATTACTCTAAACACGTTTCCATCCAGCACAACTACTTTCTCTCCATAAGCAAAAGCAGCAATGGCTCTAGCGGTGTAGGGTCCAATCCCCGGATAGGTTTCTAATTGTTGGTAGGAACGAGGAAAAACCCCATTCTGCTCATTTAAAAGTTTGGCTGCTTTGTGAAGATTTCGGGCGCGCGCATAATATCCTAATCCTTCCCAAGCTTTTAACACATCATCCAAGGGAGCGTTTGCTAAAGAAGCTAAAGTTGGAAATCGTTTTAGGAATCGTTCGAAATACGGAAGCCCTTGTTTGACGCGGGTTTGCTGAAGAATTATTTCAGAGACCCAAATCACATAGGGGTCTCCAGAACTTCTCCAAGGCAAATTGCGACCTTCCTGCTGATACCACTTCAACAAAGCCCGTTGATCAGGAATAAACATCCTATGTAATCTCTCTTTGGATAAGGAGACGTCAGCCTAAATCAAGATTCTACAAATAGGAATATGGGATTAAAAAAGCTTAATCCACATTCCCATGTAAAAAGGAATTATACTCATGCATGCTCATTCCACCGCGAGGATCCATATCAATGCTAAACCGGGAAAGCTTACGATCTGCTGGCATATCTGGGGTATGATACCCTCCCTTTTGACGATCAAGAGCCGGTTCATCTTCTAAACGACGACGCGTTTCAGGATCATGCGCATTGTATCGTTGGTCGTTCCCCATTAATCGGATACGTTCAATTATACTTTGTTTGTTATCCGCTTTTTCTTCGTTTGCCAAAGAAGAGTCACCGAACAATTCAGGTTGACCCTCAGGCTCGAGGGTTAAACGCGGGGAAGACCCTGCCACTCCCGGACTTACTTCAATAATCATATCTGGAAGGGGAGGTGGCGTATTCGACATGGTGGTGTAGCCGGTTTCTCTGGCGGGTAAGATTTCAGAAGGGGTTTCTATGCTTCGTTTACGATCTTCAAATCCGGTAGCGATGATGGTAACATTGATAGAATCCCCCATACCTTGATCATAGACAGTTCCCATAATCACTTCTGCCTCATCTCCTGCCATTTCCTGAACAAACTGCATAATGGTGCGGGTTTCGCTCATTCTAAGGTTATCCTTGTTAGCGGTGATATTCACTAAAATTCCTTTGGAACCCCGAATATTAATATTGTCTAACAATGGACTGGCAAGTGCTTCTTCCGCTGCTTTTCTAGCTCTTTCATTTCCACTAAAAGTTGCCGAACCCATTAAGGCAGTTCCTCCATTTTTCATTACCCGTTTTACATCTGCGAAATCCACATTGATTCCTCCAATTTCTCCGACTTCATGAATTATTTCTGCAATACCTTTTGCAGCATCACAAAGCACGCGGTCGGCAGCATCAAAGGCCTGGCTTTGGGTTGCATCTTCATCAAATAGTTGAAGGAGGTTTTCATTATTGATCACCAGAAGAGTATCAACAGCATCGCGTATTCCTTCGATCCCTTCCATAGCCTTTTTCATTCTTCGGCTACCTTCAAAAGAAAAAGGAGTGGTAACGATACCCACGGTTAGGATGTCCATTTCACGGGCTAATCGAGCGATTACTGGGGCGGCGCCAGTTCCGGTTCCGCCTCCCATCCCAGCGGTAATGAACACCATCTTGGTGTTATGCTTTAATAACTCCCGAATTTCTTCGAGACTTTCTTCGGCAGCCTGACGACCGATTTGAGGATCGGCGCCTGCACCCAACCCTTCGGTGATATGCTGACCCAGCCTTACTTTATTGGGAACCGGAGATTTGTCCAGCGCCTTGACATCTGTGTTACAAATACAAAATTCAACACCGGAAATTCCTTTGATGAACATGGTATTTACGGCATTTCCGCCGCCACCTCCAACACCAATTACTTTGATGATGGAGTTATGATTTTTGGGAAGTGCAAATTCTATTGACATAAGATTTGGGTTATTAAACTGCTGAAGAAAAAGATTGACATTATTCGATGAAGTTTCCGGTATTTTGAAGATGACCTTCAAACCAATTTTTTACTTTGTCCAAAAACCCTGGCCTGGGGGCCTTCGGTTCGGTAGGCGTTAAGTTCGGTTGCTTGGATTCTGCAACTCTGGTTTGTTGCGACTGACGAGGTTCCGGGGTCATTTGGATTTTATCCTCAGACAAAGGTTCATTCTGAAGCGCATGAATCACCAATCCTACGCCCGTTGCAAAGATTGGATGATCTACTTCTTCTACTAACCCTTGTGCTAAATGTACTCCAGGGGAACCAATTCTTGCATCCATCCCAGTTACATGTTCTGCCAATTGTTTCATGTGTGAGAGTTTAGAACCGCCTCCGGTTAATACAATCCCTCCCACCAAACTATCTAAATATCCAGAGGCATGTACTTCAACGGCAACAAATTGCATAATCTCTTTCATTCGGGCCTCGATCAAACTTGCCAACATTCGTTTATGAATTTGTTTTGGACTGCGATCCTTTAAACTGATAAGAGAAATAATCTCATCTTCTCGAACAGCAGCACTTAAGGCAGAACCAAATTTTACTTTTAACTCCTCTGCGTGACGACGCATAATATGACATCCTCTAAAAATATCATTGGTTACTGTGTTTCCTCCAAAAGGAATGACAGCGGTATGCCGAATAATTTTATCTGCAAAAATGGCAATATCCGTAGTACCTCCTCCAATATCTACCAGACATACACCGGCTTCCATTTCTTCCTCAGATAGCACCGCAGCGCTTGAAGCAAGAGGTTCCAATACTAATTCAATCGCTTCTAATCCTGCTTTACGAACACACTTGTAAATATTATTGGCTGCTCCGCTTTGTCCGGTGATGATATGAAAATTACCTTCTAGTCTAACGCCTGACATTCCCACCGGATGTTTAACACCCCGATTTCCATCTACCGTATATTCCTGGGGTAACACATGAATTATTTCATCCCCCGGAGGAGTAGCAATTTTAAACATATCTACATGCAGACGTTCTACATCTTGGGCGGTGATTTCACGATCAGGGTTATCAAGCGTGATAATGCCTTTATGTTGAGCACTCCGAATATGTTCTCCTGCGATGCCTACATGAACCACTTGAATGTCGACACCGGATTGCTTTTCAGCTTCTTCCACCGCCAGGCGAATAGCTTCAACCGTCATATCAATATTATTTACCACACCCCGCTCAACCCCATTGGATTCAGCTTTCCCTAATCCCAGAATATTGATTTTACCATACTCATTCTGTTTTCCGACAATCGCACAAATTTTGGTGGTGCCTATGTCTAATCCTACTACTATGTTGTTCTTGTTCATATGTCTGTCCATTTACGGTTTATTAGTTTCATTCAAATTCTGTGATATCCGGTTGATCTGCACTCCTCCGCACGGCTACTACCTGATCTTTAAACTTTACACTTACTTGACGGTACCGATCCCATCCAGTCTTTTTTAACACTTGCCGATAAAATACCCGCAAGCGTTCAAGTTTATCTGCATATCCTTCCGTACTTCCAAACTCAATTTTATGATTACCAATTTCAGGATATAAGGTTAACTCCCCTTTTCGATCCATCACCACTTCTGAAATCAAGGAGCGGAACAAAGAATCTTTAGATACAGATAGTAAAAAAGGATATAATGTTTTTCCAAGTGGGGTTATTAAGGTATCGGAGAATTGAGGACTATCATATAACTTACCACTTACCAATATTACATTGGGTGCATATCCTTTGGTTAAGGGCATTAAGCGTCCTTCGGTATCTATATAAAATTCCTGCCCTAAAGCATTCTGAATTCGAGCTAAGGCTTGTCGTAATTCAACTTTAATTTCTAATACTCCTCCATTTTGACGATAGACTTCAGCGTGTTGTATGTATGGATTTTTTTCTAGTCGAGATTCTATAGAATATAAATCAATATATCCAGAGGGTTTTGATTCCTCACGATAGTTTAAGGTATCTGAGCTTAGTATTCGATTTACATCCCTTCTAAGTTCTTCAATGCCGATAAAATAACTTACGCCTTCATTTAAGATTTCTATATTTACTTCGGTAGGAGTATATTGATTTTGTTGATTTCGGGCAAAACCTAAAACCACTAACAGAAGCAATCCGCCAGCACATATTATCAATAAGCGTAAAGATTTTTCTTTCATCTTCTTTCCTCCAATTGATGTTGAATATGTGAAACAGTAGTATCAATATCTCCTGCCCCTAAGGTTAATAAAATAGAGGGGGAAGTAAGATTCTGGGTAAATTCGATAGGCAATGTTTTTAGGGTAGAATAATGTACTTGTGTGTTGGCAATACTTTCTCCAATTAATTTAGCATCCACTCCTGGAATGGGTAGTTCCCTTGCTGGATAGATATCTAATAAAAATACTTCATCCGCCAATTCTAGACTTTGGGAGAACCCTTGTGCAAAGTCCCTAGTTCTAGTAAACAAATGCGGTTGAAAAGCCACCCGAATAAAAGCTTCCGGATACCATTCCTTTACGGAAGAAAGTACAGTTTGAATTTCGCGGGGATGATGAGCATAATCATCAATATATACCAGACCTGGTTGTTGTACTCTAACTTCCATTCGTCGGTGAACGCCGCGATAAGAATGCAGGGCTGCTGGTATTTTATCCATGGGTGCCCCTGCCAGAATAGATAAGGTGATTGCTGCCACCGCATTCAACACATTATGGCGTCCAGGAATTTGAAGTTGAAGATCAGATAAATAATAGTCTCCAAATTTATAATCAAAATTATTATAACCTTCGTCATGAACTAGATGAGTAGCTTGTGCTTCCCCTGCGTCTATTCCATAGGTAATCCAACGCTTATCAGGTAAAGAATTTGCAAAGTAACCCAGAGATTCAGGAATTAGAATCTCAGCCTGTACTTGATTGGCAAACTGAAGGAACGCTTCTTCAAAGGAATTTTTATCTCCATAAATATCCAAATGATCCGGATCTATGGCTGTGATTACTGCTAACTGGGGATGTAATGCTAAGAAGGAGCGATCAAATTCATCTGCCTCTGCTACTAAGTATTTCCCTTTACCATTGAGTAAATTAGATTCATAATTTCGTAACACACCCCCGATGAATGCTAAAGGATCTAGGCCTGTAGCTTTTAATATATGCGCTAACAAAGCGGTGACGGATGTTTTACCATGGGTGCCCGCAACGGCAATACAAGACTTCCCAGCTGCAATCTTACCTAACAACCCAGAACGTTTAACCAAAGGAATTCCCAGACGTTCTGCAAGCTCAAACACAAGATGGGAAGAAGGAACGGCGGGCGTGTATACAATCAAATCTACCCCTGCAAGACATTCTGAATTTTCGGTATGATAAACCTGAATGCCTTCCGTAGTCAAGCTCTGCGTTAAAGGGGTTTCTACCCGATCATATCCTGATACTTGAACTCCATCTTGTGCTAACCAACGAGCTAGCGCACTCATCCCGATGCCTCCTATTCCTAAGAAAAATACATGACGATATTTAATCTCAGACATGCCCCCTCCTTTCGTTAGCAATAGAAATTATTTCTGAAGCAATAATAGAAGCAGCATCGGATAATGGATAGGTTTCCAAAGCAACCTTCATGTTTGAATACTTTTCGGTATCCCCTAGAAACTCAATAATAGTAGGTGCTAAATCCTCTTTTGCACGGGCATCCGTTACCAATATCGCAGCACCTTTTTCAGTGAGGGAATGTGCATTTTGTGTTTGATGATCTTCAGCAACGTTAGGGGATGGAATTAAAATAGAAGGCTTCCTAAGTGCAGTGATTTCAGCAATTGACATTGCCCCTGCTCTTGACACTACCAGGTCTGCACAAGCATAAGCATCTCCCATATTTTCAATAAACGGCATTAAGCGGACTTGAGAATGATGAGATATCCTAGATTGAAATTCTTCAAAATATATAGATCCACATTGCCAAAGGATTTGAATCTTTGCTGCTATTAATTTATCTAATCCTGCCAACACAGCTTCGTTTATAGTACGTGCCCCTCTACTTCCTCCTATGATTAATACAATCTTTTGATCAGGCGTAAAATTCCATGTATCCAATCCTTTCTCCCGACTACCGTTTAGGAGTTGTTCTCTAATTGGGTTGCCTGTAAAATAAATATTGGAGGAAGATAAATAGCTTTTTACTTTTTCATTTCCGATAAACACTTTACGCACCCGATTTGCCACCATTCGGTTGACAACCCCAGGATATGCATTAGATTCATGAATTACAGCAGGAATATTTTTGGAGAGTGCCATACGTAAGGTTGGGGCACTGGCAAAACCTCCAAACCCAATCACCACTTGGGGTTGGAATATCCCAAGAATACGAGAGGCTTGCCATAAACCAAGTACATACTTCAAGGGAAATAATAAATTTTTATATAAATTCTTTACGTTAAATTTTCGAGCAAAACCTGATATGGTTACAGAGAGAATTGAGAACCCAGCCTGACTCACCATTTTTTCTTCCATCCCTCCCTTAGCGCCTACAAACAAAATATCTGCTTCTGGCTCGAGTTTTTGAATAGCTCGGGCAACAGCAATAGCGGGGAAGATATGTCCTCCGGTTCCACCTGTGGTTAATATGTAACGGTTAGTTGACAAGTACTGCTCCTGGTGTTACGTTTAAATTAGTAGTCCCTAAATTTTCATATGCATTTCTGCTGACACTCAAAATGATTCCCAGCATAACCCCAGTAAACAACATTGAGGTACCTCCCATACTCAACATAGGCAGGGGTAAACCTGTAACAGGCAAAATTCCGACGGTTACGCCCATATTAACTAATGCCTGAACGACTAGCATACTTGCCAGCCCGGCTGCTAATAAAGCTCCAAAGGTTTTACTTACCGTAACAATTACAGCCACCCGAAATAATAAAATCAGATATAATCCCAGAACCAAAATACCTCCCAGAAGACCATATTCTTCTATAATAATTGCGTAAACGAAATCAGAATAAGGGTGGGGTAATACGTTCCGCTGAGTACTTTTACCCGGACCTTTTCCAAGTAAGTTACCGGTAGCAATCGCAATATTAGCCTGTTCTGTTTGATAGTTTGGCCTATACCCGGGATCTGTCCAACGTTCCGTATAATCAGCTATTCTGTGTCTCCAGGTGGTGGCGCGTTTGGCTGTAAACATCAATAAGGTTAGCCCCAACAAGCCGATTAACATAAACCCACCAATATGCTGCAGGGATATACCCGCAACAAACATCATAATGATACAACACACGAATACTAACAACGCAGTACTTAGATTGGCCGGAGCAATAAATCCACAAACCAATAACACCACAGAAATTACCGGAACAAACCCTTGTCGAAAATCTTTCACTACCTCTTGCTTTTCAGTTAAAACACGCGCCAAATAAATCATAATGCTGAGTTTTCCTAAATCAGAAGGTTGAAAAGACAATCCAAATGGAAGGGATATCCATCGGGCAGCACTGTTTACTTCTGCTGCTGGACTTTGAAAAATAGTATAGGCTAATAAAGGAACCGAAACGTATAATAAAATATTAGAATATTTGGCAAACCAACGATAATCTAATAAATGGGTCAAGTACATTACTATGATACCGATTCCCATTAAAATCAAATGTTTAAATAAAAAATATTCAGTATTGCCTCCCTGATATTTAAAGGCTAAGGC
>RFSG01000081.1 GCA_009924095.1 Sphingobacteriia bacterium | reverse complement strand
TCTTACTGTCCAGGTACCTGCTGAAAACCCAGTGTTATAAGCTTGGATGGGGTTATTGCCTCCATTCCAAAGGTAGGTATAGGGAGGAGTTCCTCCGGTTGCCATAACATTAGCAATCCCGTTCTCGGGTGGCACTGCACAAGTAAGATCAACGCCATTGGTGGATACTTGTAGAGGGGTAGGACTCAATACATTTACTGTATTAACAGTATAACATCCGCGAGAATCTACAATGCGAATTTGGTATGACCCTGCACGTATCCCGGTGGCAATTTGGGTGGATTGAATAGGAGTAGTCTGCCATTCGTAGGTATAGCCAGGTGTTCCGCCAACGCCTTGCGCCTGAATAGCTGCATCTTGCCCTCCATAACACAAAGGAATGGTAAAGGAAGTAGTTACTCCCAATAAAGGGGGCTGGGTAACTACCACTTGTGAAACGCTGATACAACCATTCGCATCACTCACCGTAACCACATGCGTACCCGCTGCAAGACCAGTAGCTATGGAAGTAGTTTGTACTGGATAAGTATTCCAACTATAATAATACCCTGGTACTCCTCCTGAAACCGTAGCAGAAGCAACTCCAGAAGGAATCCCAAAACAGGTTAAAGATTGACTAGAGGTTGTAACCGAAAGGGGTGTAGGTTGAGCAATAAGACTGCTAACAGTATCTCTACATCCTCTGCCATCCGTTACAATTACCTGGTAAATTCCAGAGGTAAGTCCGGTAGCAATACTTGTAGATTGCACAGGAAAGGTATTCCAACTATAGGCATAATTGGGGACTCCATTAGTAGGAATAGCTGTAATTGTCCCATTACTTCCTCCCGCACAATTCACATCTTGAGGAAAAGAAGAAACCTGCAAAGGGGGGCCTGCCCCAACGAATATAGCTCCATTTCCCACACAACCATCCGTTGGATCCATTGCAAATACAGATACAGGTCCGGCAGGTAATTGAGTGGCAGTATTACCCACTTGCATGGGTAAGGTCTGCCAATTGAATTGAAAGAAACCCGTTCGATTCAAGACAGAAACGGTTGCACTGCCATCATTAACTCCTGGACAAGAAGTAGGAAGTGAATTCAGTCCTAATCTTAGACTATCCGGAATAGCAGTAACAACAGCCTCAAAAGAATCTACACAAGAAGAGTCATCCATAACTGTTAATCTCCAAGTACCTGCAGGTAATCCAGTGGCACGAAAAGTAGATTGAACAGGTTGCGTATTCCAGGTATAGGAAAACGGTGAATAGTTACCTTGATAACTCACTTGTAAAATTCCATTAGAAGCCCCAACACAGGTCGCAGGGGTTGCAGTTACAGAATAGGTGGGCCTTGGAGGCTGGGTTATAACTGAGTATAAGGTATCATTACAACCTGCCCGATTAGAAATAATCACTTGATAAGTGCCAGCTGATAAATTATTGGCTTGAGGGGTTGATTGGGCTGGTTGCGTATTCCAGAGATACGTTACCGTAAGTGGGTTTCCAACAATAGTTGCTCTTGCCGACCCATTATTACCACCAGGACAAGTTACATTCCTGGATGTTACCTGAGGATTTAAGGGCGTGGGATTAGATATAGTCACAGAAGCATTTCCTATACAATTATTAAGATCTATTATGTTCACTTGATAGGTTCCTACTGGTAACCCGGTGGCAAGCCAAGTAGTTTGTACAGGTTGACTATTCCAAGTCAAAGTATAATTAGGAGATTGCGTTGGACTCACCACTGTTGCGGTTCCATCGCGAGCACCTGGGCAACTTACGTTGGTAAAAGTAGTTGTAAGGGGAACTGTTGGAGGAGGAGAAACAGAAAGGGTGACTCTACGGATACAATTTACAGCATCGGTTACGGTGAGGGTATAATTTCCAGGACCTAAACCACTAATATTAGGCGTAGTTTGTATGGGACTCGTATTCCATTGGTATGAATAGGGAGCAATTCCTCCTGTTACAATAGAAGTTAGCGTTCCGAACTGATTAGGGCCACAGGGTAATTGAAAATTAGTACCTGAAACCGATAAATTAGTATTGTCATAAACATTTAGCGTAGTATCCTTTCTACATCCATTGGCATCTATTAACCTAACCCCGTAGGCTCCTGTTGGCAGACCCGTTGCAATCATTGTCGTTTGTATAGGGTTAGTTCCCCAACTAAAAGTAAAGGGTTGTACTGCCCCATTAATATTATTGACCCCAATAACTCCTGTACTTTGGTTACAATCTACCGTATCATGAAAAGCAGACCAAGTAATGGGATAAGGTCGTGGTAATATTATAGTTCTACTCGTGGTGCAACCCCCTGCTGATACAGTTACGGTATAGGTATCTGGACATAAGCCGGTAGCATTTGGTCCACTAGGCCCTGAGGGTGTCCATGAATAGGCAACCGGAGGGGTGCCTGACACTAAGGTTACTGAAATTGCTCCATCACAATTTACACATCGGGTTGGATTGGTTTGGGTAACTGTAATTACAGGCCTTGGAATTACCGTTACCACTACACTGTCGGTACGGGTAACACAATTATTGGTTCCAACAACTGTATAGGTTGTAGTGCTACTTGGGGTTGCAATAACAGATGAACCTGTAGTGGAAGATAATCCGGCTGCAGGACTCCAAGTATAGCTAACCAATCCACTTGCATTTAATACAGTTGAACCTCCCTGACAAATTCTATTGGGCTGGGCTGATAGGTTTAATACTGTTATAGGATTGCATACTACTTGGGCACTGCCGAAAAAGTTAAGGGGTACATTCGTGGTAACTGAACTGAAATTAGAAAAACAGATTAAATATTGTTCATTGCATAAAACAGGCAAAGGAGGTTCAAAATTAGTAGCATTTCCGCCTAATGGGACATTGGTCGCCATACCGGTAAAGGCATTACAAGGGGAATTCCAGTTACAACGTAAAGGAGCGATTTGATTATTTAAAATCTGAGCACAAGTATTAGGAGTGTATCTCCATAAAATCCAATCATAACATTGTACTGGTCCTGGTGCCCCAAAAGAAAACTCTAATAATCCATTAGAATTTATGTTTACTAATATCCAAGTACTATTTTGTTCTCCGGTTAATAGACAGCCTCCATTCCCACTGGCGGGATTGGTGCCGGGATTAGAAACTGATCCTGGAGTAAGCTCATTAATTGCACCAAATCCATTCGGACTAATTACAAAGTTCTGATTCGTACAAACGGGAACTGCCTGAGAACAATCTGATGCAGTTATTTGGGAATAAATATAATTCCTCCCAAAACTAATTAGGATAAAAACCCAAATACATAAAACCGCAAAAATCCGTAATAATGGATACATTCTGTAGGAAGTTACCATATAAATATAAGCAACAATTTTTAAATGTAATTTCCCACCCTCTCATTGGTTAATTTTTCAGGATGAAGTTACTTTAAGTTCACCTGAGTGGCTCCGCTCCCCCCCTGATTTTGGTCTGCCACTTTAAAACTTTCTACCGAAGGATTTGAATTTAAAACCTCATGGGTTATTTTTCGTAATACCCCATTTCCTTTACCGTGAATTATATGCAGAGCAGGTAAACCAGCTAAAATTGCTTCATCTAAAAATTTATGTAGCGTCTGTTGAGCCGTTTCTGCTCTTTGCCCTCTAACATCTAAAATCGTGGAAGCATTTGCCGTTTGTTTTATTTTTTCTTCTGAATGTTGAACATTAAAAGTGAACTCTTGATTTTGAGTTTTTTGTTTTATTTTTTTTACCTCTTTAAGTTTTAATAATGTTTTTAATTCCCCAAATGCTGCCCAAACTTTTTGGTCGGCTTTTTCCAAAACAATTCCTATTGCGCCAGTTTTTAACCATTGAATTTTATCCCCGGGATTAATATCCATTTGTTGGGTTTCGTATTCAGGTAGATTTTGTTCTTCTTCCTCTATTTTTGATTCAAGTTGATCAATTAAAATTACTGGAGAGATATCGGTAAGATCTTTATGTAATACTTTTTTAAGGGTTTTATCCATTGGTAATTCATTGGATTTTAATAACACCTTTTCGATTTTAATTCTTGCCTCCAACACCAATATCCTTGCGGTTTCTTTTGCATCTGCTATAATTTTCTTTGCCTTTTCTAACGCCTGATTTTCTTTTTCTTTTAATTGTTCAATTTGAGCAAGCAGCTTTTTTTCTTGTTGAATTAATTCTTGATTCCAGGAAAATAGTTTTTCTTTTTCTTGATTTAATTCCGCTAATAATTCTTCTGAATCCGCTTGTGATCTCCCCATCCTTTCTTTTCCTCGATTCAACACAATTTCAGGAATGCCAGCTCTTCGAGCGATTTCGAATGCATAACTAGAGCCAGGTTTGCCGATTATTAATTTATATAAGGGTAGCAGGGTCTTAATATCAAACGCCATAGCTGCATTAATTACCGAAGGATGCTGATATCCCATTTTCTTTAAATCACTGTAGTGTGTAGTAATAACGCCCAAAGATCTTTTGATAATCAATCGTTCTAAAATTGCAGCTGCCATGGGACCTCCAGCCTTAGGGTCAGTTCCTGTTCCAAATTCATCAATTAAAAACAAGGTGGTTTCCTGACATCGCCCCATCATTTCTTTCATTTGACGAAGATGGGAGGTATAAGTGCTCAAATCATTTTCAATAGATTGCCCATCTCCCAGATCTACAAAAATTCCAGTCAATACTGGTATCACCGAATTTGAATCAGCTGGAATCGGGATACCACATTGAACCATTAAACAGAGTTGAGCAATGGTTTTAAGGGCGACGGATTTACCTCCTGCATTGGGTCCAGAAATAATTAGTATTCTATGATTACGATTTAATTCCACTGAAAGCGGAACCACGGATTGTCCTTTCTGCAGTAACAGCAAAGGATTCCGAGCATTCACCAAGGATAATTGTTCACAAGAACCCTCCAGTTGAGGAATGCCTGCATCTAAAATATTCGAGAGTTTTGCTTTTGCTTGAATTAAATCATACGTATAAATTAATTCTTCCCAAGCCTGCAATGCTGGAATCTTGTCTCTAATAGCATCTGTTAATCTTACCAAAATCTGATGAATCTCATTTCGCTCTCGAATCTGCAATTCATTAATTTCATTATTTAAGGCTAATGCTTCTGCTGGTTCTATAAAGATAGTTTGCCCAGACTGGGAAACATCCTGCACAAACCCTTGTATCTTCCCTTTAAAATCAGCAATCAAAGGAATCACCATTCTATGATTTCGAATAGTAGGTTGTCGCTCTTCAGTCCACCCTTGTTCTCGGGCATACCGATGGATCTTCTCCATTAATCTCCTTAACGTAATTCCAGATTCCTGAATTTGGGTTCGCAAGCGGAATAGTTCTGGACTTGCCTTATCTTTTAATTTACCATCCGGTCCGATATGCTGACTTAGAAAGTCCACTAAGCCTGAAGGCACAGGAAAATCAGGCATTCTCGCACACAACGCTGGGTATTGGAGTTTCCTTTGATCTAAAAAAACAGACAACTGCTTAATTCCTTGCAGCCATCCCAATAAACGGAATACCTCATCTTCTGTTAAAAAAGAAGAATGAACAGCTGCCTTGATCAACCAGGTGCTGGGTTCTCGAAAACAAGCTGGAGGTAAGGGTTCTGATGTCCGCAATAATTGAGACATTTCCTCTACTTCCAATAGCCAAGTTCTAATCTTTCCGGGATGACTAACGGGAATAAACCCTAAAATTTTTTCCTTTACTGGTGATAAAGTGGCTAGGGTGGCCAACTTTTCTAATATTTGTTTAAACCCAGTTGCCTCAAATAAATGGGCAGGCGATAAGATCATGGAGTAAAAAAAACTGAGGAATCACCTGAATATTCTTTCCCCGATTTATTCCCACCTTGATATCGGTTATTTACAATTTCCTCGCTGATTTGTTCGATGATCTGCAAGTACATGCTATCCATCAAAGCGGGTTGCGATCTATAGATTTTAAAGTTCTCCCAGAATTCTTGTCGAGTTACCTGTGCAGCTCTAAAGATAGCTTCATATCTCCTTTCCCGTTCTACCTTTCTTTCTTCCAGCGGATATCCCAAGGCTTCCACTCCATTGTCTGCAATTAAAATTTCTTTCAAAATATATTGCATCTTTTCCACAGATATTTCTGCCCCTGTTTGAGACGTATTGCATCCCCAAATCGCATATCCTCCCAACAAAAAAATAAAAATAACCTTATACCCTTGGCTGATCATATCATTATTACCGTAAAAATACGAATTTTGTTAGGGAAGAAGTGGACAATTATAGTCAAACCTTACCATGTTATGGCTTTTTCTGAATTCCTTTTCTCAAGATTGTTTTTGGTAATCATACGTTATCTTATGTTTACTTTTTTCAATGCAAAATAATTCCCCTAGTTTGACATAAAAGTATTCATGGATACCCTTTTACAAAAAGTAAGAAAGCTTGAAATAAAGGTTAAAAGCCTTGTGGATACTGCATTTGCGGGAGAATATCAATCTGCCTTTAGAGGACAAGGGTTAGAATTTTCAGAGGTAAGAGCATATCAATTAGGAGATGATATTCGAAGTATTGATTGGAATGTTACCGCTCGAAGTAATTCAGTATATATAAAACAATTTAGAGAAGAGCGGGAACAACAAATATTTGTGTTGTTTGATATTAGTGGCTCTGAAGATTTTGGAGCTGAAACCGAAAACAAGCGTATGATAGGCACTGAATTAGCTGCTATCTTCGCTTTTTCCTCTTTAAGAAATAATGACCGCTTTGGATTGATCACTTTTTCAAATGGCATTGAACAATACTTCAAGCCGCTCAGGGGAAGATCTCATATTATGGCAATTCTTCAAGGGTTGATTAAATCCCTTCCCAACAGTAAAAAGACCGACATTAAAGCAGCTATTGATTATTATAAACGAGTACAAAAAAGAAAATCTGTAATGATCTTAATTTCAGATTTTTTAGATCAAGGATATGAAGATTCTATTCGACAACTTTCTATTCGACATGAAATTATTTTAATACGTTTATTTCATCCGGAAGAAATCCTTCAGGCAAGATCTGGTATTATTCCCATCCTAGATAATGAATCCGGAATTATACGTTGGGTAAATAGTGGAGGGGGAGCCTATAGAAAAAAAGTTGGTCCGTATTTAAAAGAAATTGACACCAGACTTTCCCAATTGGCACGTCAAAAAAAAATTGCGTATTTGCCTGTAGATGTATCTAAGGATTATGTTCCAGTTCTTGAAAAATTCTTCAATACCCGACATGCTTCGCTTAAAAGATAATTGGGTTTTGAATGCTGGATTATGCAGTTGGGTATTTTATCTCATCTTCTCTATCGCAAGTGCGCAAACCCATTCTATTGGATTGAAGTTATATCCTACGAAGGATACCCTTGCGATTGGACGACCATTAGAGGTAACCCTTTACGTAACCAATGTTCCATCCAAAGGAAATTTAGAGTTTCCAGATTCCCTTACTGATGTTTCTCCTTTTGAAATTATTGGAGCCCCAACGATTTCTCAGAACAATAAGGGTCTTAAATTAATATACTTAGTTAGAAGTTTTGGAATTGAACCGATTCAAAAACTATCCTTACCTGTTATTTATCGCTTGGGAAAAGATACGGTTCAAGTTTGGGCAACCAGCAGTCCACTTAGGTTGAAACAACGTGTTTTGGTATTGCAAGATAGTTTGTCATATTTATTGGAGAATCAATTAATACCTATTACTCCTTCCATTGATTACCGACTATTTATCGTTTCTATTTTTGCCTCTATTCTGTTTTTTATCATTTTATTCTGGATTATAAAAAAGCCATATCTAAAATGGGTTAAAAAGAAACAACTCAAACGAGAATGGATACTTCTTCGAAATCAATTAGAAAAAGCTCCTGATCCTGCTAAATACCCTGGCGATTTTTTATTACATCTGATTCGAAACAGTACTCCCTATTTTCCTAAGGTTGATGGTATTGAACTATCCAGCCTAACTACCCCGGAATTGGAAAATTACCTACCCCAAATTGCATTGGCTGATGAATCGTTTAAGCCATTATTACAACAACTGTATCAATTAAGAGATCAGGTAATATTTGCCGGGCATTCAGCAGTTTTGCCAACTTCAGATTATTTGTTAGAACCTTTGTTATCTGCTCTGCAAGCAGAATACTACCGGAAGCGAGAGGCCATTGTATGAATTTTTTATTTAATAGGCCCGAGGCTTTCCTGCTATTATTACTGCTACCTATTTGGCTTTTTTGGTATTTAAAATTTATTTCAAAAAACAGACTTATCATCCCACTAAGCTATGATCCGGATGTTTTTTATAAGCCTAAATTTAATTTAACGTTCATCCGATTCCTACCTCAATTTTTCCAATGGTTAGGGATAATATGTTGGATCATCGCATTAGCAAGACCGCAAAGTCCAGGACCTCCCCTACCCTTGAAAACAGAAGGGATTGACATTTTGTTTTTAATGGATGTTTCAGCATCTATGGAAACTGAAGACATTCTTCCCAATAGAATTCAAAATGCGAAGCAATCAGCCATAAAATTTATTCAAGAAAGAACGGATGACAGAATTGGATTACTGGTATTTGCGCAAGATGCTTTTATCGTTAGTCCTTTGACTTTAGATTATGACTTATTAAACACACAACTTAAATCTGTTAGCGTTGGCATGTTACCTAAAGAAGGAACCGCGTTAGGACAAGCCTTAGCACTTGGAATTTTTACCTTATCTCCAAGACCATCTCCTTCGAAAGTATTGATTTTATTCACGGATGGTGCGGCTAATCAAGGTCAGGTTAACCCTAGAACTGCAGCTCGAATCGCAGCCCAAAAAGGAATAAAAATTTACTCCGTAAGTATTGGATATCCTCAATATACCCGTAAACTTTCTTCAGGTCAATCCACCAAAGAAATTACGGATTTAGATGAATCTTTATTGAAAGAATTATCTAGCCTAACGCAGGGAAGATTCTTTAGAGTAACCGATGCAGCTGGTTTTCAACAAACCCTACAAACCATCTCTCGTTTAGAAAGGTCTCCATGGAAAGCGAATCAAAATGCACCTCCTGTTGAATTGTATCCGGTATTTATTATCATCGGATGCGCTTTCCTATTATTGGGTATGGGGATGATTTTACTTAATTGGTATAATCCTTTAGAAGAATGAACGAATCGTTAATTCCACAGAACCTTCAATTTGTTAAACAAGAAATTCAAACGCTCGCAACACAGGAAGGGCTTACTCCTGAAAGTGTAAGACTAATAGCGGTTTCCAAAAATCAGCCGATCGAATCTATTCAAATAGCTTGGGAAGCTGGGCAAACCTTGTTCGGAGAAAACAAAGTACAAGAACTTCTTACCAAAATTCCTCTTTTGCCCCAAGCAGAATGGCACCTTATTGGACATTTACAAACGAATAAAGTTAAATCTATTGTGGGTCAAGTAGCCTTGATTCATTCCGTAGATTCTGAACGCCTCCTATTGGAAATTGAAAAGCAAGCTCGTCTGAAAGGAATTGTTCAACCCATTTTATTACAGCTATTTATTTCTGGGGAGGAAACTAAATCTGGATTATCACCTGAAGAGGCGTTGTCCTTATTAGAGGCTTCTAATCAATTTCCCCATGTTCAAATCAAAGGGCTCATGGGGGTAGCTGCGCTAACTGAAGATAGAGAAATTATTAGGGCTCAATTTCAAACTTTGTCAGATTGCTTTCAATCATGGAAAAATAACCGACCTAATTTTACTGAGTTAAGTATGGGTATGTCGAGTGATTTTCCTGAAGCAATTCAATACGGAAGTACATTGGTTAGAATCGGAACTGCGATCTTCGGCTCAAGGAATTATGCATAATATAAAGCATGCTTTATGCGGGTATTAATAGCTCCCCTCAATTGGGGATTAGGTCATGCGGCCCGCTGTATTCCTATCATTGACAATCTAATCCATAATGGAATTGAAGTAATTATTGCGGCAGATCAAGGACCCTTAGCACTATTGCAAGAATACTTTCCTTCACTACCCTTTTTAGATTTTCCAAGCTTGAACATTGAATATTCTACTGGAAGTAATCAATTGGTAAAGATGATGGGGTATGTACCTAAATTGCTTGAACAAGCAAAAAAAGATCATCTTCAAACCCAAGCCTGGGTTAAGAATTATGGAATCACGCATATAATTTCTGATCATAGGTATGGAGTTTGGAGTCCTTCCATACCCTCGATATTTATTACGCATCAGCTTTATTTTAAAGCACCAGATGGATGGCAGTGGACAGAACCTTTATTAAGGTGGCAACACTTTAATTTAATCAAAACTTATGATGAAATTTGGATTCCAGATACAGCTCAACCCCCAGGATTATCCGGAAGTTTAAGCCATGGCTCTCCTTTACCTGTCCCCCCGATTCGATTTATTGGCAACGTTTCTCGGTTTACCCATTTGAAAGAAGAGGCACCCCTAATCCCACTGCCAGATACTATTGCAATCTTATCAGGCCCCGAGCCGCATAGAAGCTTATTAGAAAAAGAACTCACTGAAAAATTTGAGCATCATCAATACCCCCTATTGATTATTCAAGGAAAGCCTGGAAACACTTCTGAAACGTTTGAATACACTTACGTTCGGAAGGTTCCGCATTTATCTTCACCGCAATTATTGTATGTTTGTAAGCATACTCCCTATTTGATATCACGACCAGGATATACAACTTTATTGGATTTAGCCAGTATCCAAAGGGTAGCTACCTGGATTCCAACACCCGGGCAAACTGAACAAGAATATTTAGGAAAGGTATTGGCTAAAAATGGACAGGGCTTATGTTTTAAACAAGGGCAATTTAACTGGGAAAGATGGCATCAACATCGAAGCTTAGGCATCCCTTTATCCTCCCCTGAAAGCTATTTTTCAGCAACCCAGATATTAGAAAATCTTAAACCTAAATCCTATAAATAGTCTATTTTGAATTAATTTATAGAAAATATAACCTTTTATATATTAGTACATATATATTATAAATATACTTACATTATTGATTAATTTTAGGGATTGACCTCAAAAATGTCCTACGAATTACAGATATTTGTATTTATTTTTTAGCTTAATTATAAAAAAATGGATTCTAAAGATAAGATTGTACAAGATTGGCTCCCTCGTTATACTGGAACGGCCTTGGAAGAATTTGGAAAGCATATTTTACTTACCAATTTCACCAATTACCTGGATTTAATGGCGAATTGGGAGGGTGCTGAAATTAAAGGGCTTGGCAGGCCTATGCAAACGGTTACTTCCAAAGATGGAATTACATTGATTAATTTTGGAATCGGCAGTGCGAATGCAGCTACTATTATGGATTTATTGAGTGCGATAAATCCAAGAGCGGTTTTGTTTTTGGGGAAATGTGGAGGTTTAAAACACAATACTCCTCCTGGTACCTGGATTCTACCTTTAGCAGCTATTCGAGGGGAGGGAACTAGTGATGATTATTGCGATCCAAAGGTTCCGGCTTTACCTTCTTTCCGTTTGCAAAGATCCGTATCTCAAACCATCATCAACAACAATCAAGATTATTTTACCGGTACTGTTTATACTACCAATAGAAGGGTTTGGGAGCACGATGAAGCGTTTAAAGAAAAACTCAGAATCATGCGGGTGATAGGTATAGATATG
>RFSG01000009.1 GCA_009924095.1 Sphingobacteriia bacterium | reverse complement strand
ATTCTAAAGTTTTGTTGTAAATGAGCTTCGTTAGCAGTTAATAATAGAGAATCGATAACCCCATCATTATTACAATCCCGATAAATATCAATCCCTTCTACTCGGGGATATACAACATTGTTATCAGATAAGAGGCGATACGAGTTGGGGTAATAATCAGACCTTCTGGAGGAAACTTCCCAGTTCGGAATACCAGTATTAACACATGCTCCTTCATTTCTGAACCCTGCAACAATTCCAAAGGTATCTAAGAATGATCCATAATACCGAACTCTTACAGCAAATTTACGCTGGCGGTAAGCCAAATTGCCTGCATGTACTTTGATGACGTTAGCGCCATATCTCCAGTCATTAACAGCTACATTTGAAAAACTCCGATTTGAAATCAGTACTCTTTGGTTAAGAAATTGTTCTGTTGGATAACCATTCTGAGAATCGGTATGAACAATGTCAATGATTAGCGTATCGTTGTTGTTGGTATTATTTTCATGTCCAATCCATAAATACACGGTATCCAACATAAGTTGGGAGCCAGTAGAAAAATTATATACTACCTCGTTTTCATCAATAATTTGATTGAAGGCTACTGTGGCGTTTACCAGATCATTTTTTCCTGTGAAAGGAAAACGCGAGTTTAACATATAGATGACGTTACGATCATCTTCATTTGCCTGACTGTAATTGATTTTAAAAGGAAAACCAGGCCACCAATCTTGAGTTTTGTGAGCAACAGGAGTACTTTGAGGCTCTTCAGGTAGGTCAATGAACCAAGCATTTTGACCGGGTAATTGTTGGGCTTGTAATATAGTGTTCGCCCAGAAGAGCAACAGAAGTGCGGTAAAGCAGTATTTCATGTGACGCATAAGCCGGTTAACTGAAGGTAAATCTGGTGTATAGAATCGGAAAAAATTTACTAGATATGGTTGCACCAAGTTACCTATTACTTGTATTTTTTCCAAAAGATATTAAGCATCAGGGTGAACAATATTTAGGCTGGATGCCCAAGAAAGAATCTGGGTTCCAAACCTTTTTTTCAATACATCGGTTGTTTTTTGCAATTTTAATTTTGCCTCATTATCCTGAAAAAGTTGGGTTTGTATATCATCAGGGCAAAATCTGGATAATTTCACACCGATGAGCCGCACACTTACCCTTCGTTCAAATAAGGTTGTAAATACGCTTCTGGCAATCGGCAGTAAGGTTCGTTCATCTGCACAAGGTGAAAGGGATACTTGTCGGGTGTGGGTTTCAAAATCGGCATACCGAATTTTTATAGTTAAACAGGTACACAACTTTGCGGATAAGCGTAATTCATGACACAATTCCTCACACATTTGACATAATAAGGTAGTTAGCATCAAGGGGTCTGTACTCGCAACCGGAAGTGTGGTTTCGCGGGAGATGGATTTTTCTTCCCGATAGGGGAGTACGGGGTCATGGTCTTCTCCTTGGGCTTTAAGCCAAAGCACACGCCCCCATTTTCCTAAGGCAACAGTTAGCAGATGTTCTGGAATTTCTTGTAGATGGGATATCTGACGGATTCCCATCTCATTCAACTTGTATTCTAAGTGAGCCCCTACTCCAGGTATTTTTCCTACGGGTAAACTCGCTAAAAAGGATTTTACTTCTGACCCAGGAACCTGTAGTTTGCCGTTGGGCTTACAATGATCTGTCGCAATCTTGGCTACCGTTTTATTTACCGACAAACCAAAACTTACCGGTAGTCGGGTTTCCTGAATAATTGCCTGCCGAAGCTCAGAAGCCCATTTATACGTGCCCTGAAACTTCTCCATGCCCGTCATGTCAATATAAAATTCATCAATAGAAGCTTTTTCAAACAAAGGACTTCGGTTCGCAATGATTTCCGTGATGATATCTGAAAACTCGGTATAACTATCATGTGACCCCTTGATAAAAACACCCTGAGGACATAGTCTTTTAGCATCTGCAATGGACATGGCAGAATGTACCCCGAAGGTTCTGGCTTCGTAACTACAAGCGGAAACAACCCCTTTCATCTGTTGTGCATTGCCCCCGATAATTACCGGTAGTCCCTCTAATTCAGGATGCTTTAATCGTTCCGCGGATACAAAAAAAGCATCCATATCCACGTGTAAAATATGCCGATTCATATACAATCAACGAATAGATTTTAGTAATACTTGTTTGTTTTGAATTCTTTGCTAATTTTGATGGTAAATGTACTAATAATATTAGGGGTGTAAATTGATTTTTTATTGACAACTTTTTAATAGTTATGAGTGTAACCTGTATAAGTCAAAATATTCGTAACCTGCGCAGACGTGAGGGCTGGACGCAGGAAGAACTCGCTCAGCGAATGGGAATTAAACGTTCCTTATTAGGTGCCTATGAGGAAGGTAGAGCAGAACCCCGAGCAGAACTTTTATTGAAATTTGCCAATCTTTTTGGAATTTCCCTCGAACAACTCATCACCTTACCTATTGATACCCGAAATTTTACGCCAGGAGCCCCTACCGATTTACAAGGTAGAAAACTTAGAGTATTGTCTATTCTGGTAAATGAAAATCAGGAAGAATTAATCCCCTTAGTTCCTGCACGGGCAGCAGCAGGGTACTTAAATGGATATGCAGATCCGGAATATATCGAAAAATTGCCCGGATTTCATTTGCCCAATTTTCCCCAAGGTACCTTTCGTGCATTTGAAATCTTAGGCGATAGTATGTTACCCATCCCTTCGGGATCTATTATTTTTGCCGAATATGTTCAGGACTGGACTACCCTCCGCGATCAACATACCTATATTGTGGTAACTGTATCAGAAGGAATTGTTTTCAAACGGATTTATAACCGCATTCCCGAAAACAATACCCTTTTGCTGCGTTCCGATAACCCCGCCTATCAGGATTTTGAAGTCCATATCAGAGATATTTTGGAAATATGGAAGTTTAAGGCATTCCTGAGTAGCGAGCCTCCAGCTCGGGAAGATAGTGTTCGGCAATTGACCGATATGGTGATGGATTTACAACGTTCCGTACAAGTATTGCGAGAAAAAACTATTAGAGATGACTGAGACTTGGGGCTGGCTGAATAAATTTTTATCTTTACCCTCCTCACCGAACCCCATGAATCGAACCCATTCTATTCTGCTCGTATTATTCCTGATGCTGGTTTCTCCTTCCTTGGAAGGGTGTCGCAGGGGTACTTTTCTGAAACGAACCATTAATTTTGGTGACAGAAGTGCCTCCGCGGTTAAAAGACCTAAACGTAAACAGTTGGCTCCAGGCAAGAAAAAACTGAAACCCAAGAAAAAAATAAATCGAGCATTGTTGAATCGCTAAGCCAGAATTTCGTTTTCTGTTTGTTCACTAGTATTCTAATATGCGGTTTTTATTATTTTTCTGGGGTGGTATAAGCCTATTCCCTCTTTTTAATTGGGCTCAGGATGCCTCGTTTAAAGTTGGCAAACTGAAATATGAGGGTGGAGGAGATTGGTATGCAAATCCTACCTCTTTACCCAATTTGTTCAAATTTATACGACAACAATCTTCAGCTAATATTGGTCTTTCTGAAGAAGTGATTGATTTGAAAAGTCCACAACTTTTTCAGTTTCCAATGATTTATATGACCGGTCATGGAAATGTAATTTTTTCTCAATCGGAAGCACTACAGCTTAGAGAATACCTACTTGCTGGCGGTTTTTTTCATATTGATGATAATTATGGAATGGATCCTTATATCCGTAGAGAAATGAAAAAGGTGTTTCCAGAATTAGAATTTGTGGAAGTTCCTTTTTCTCATCCTATTTATCATCAACATTTTGATTTTCCCAATGGTCTTCCTAAAGTTCATGAACACAACGGGAAGCCACCTCAAGGATTTGGGTTGTTTTGGGAGAACCGATTGATTTGTTTTTACACCTTTGAATGTGATTTAGGCGATGGGTGGGAAGATAAAGCAGTACATAACGATCCCGAGGGGATTCGGCAAAAAGCATTGCAAATGGGTACTAATATCGTGTTATGGGCTGTAACCCATTAATGAGATTTTTATTTTTACTGGGGATTTCATTATCCTTTTTTACGGTTGAGGCACATCCAGATACCCTTATCGCGCCTAAAGGATGGACAGCCCTTCGTTTGCCGAATGGGCTGGATGTATTGATTGAGCAAGATACCTCTATTCCTTTAGCAACCGTTCAATTTGGCGTTCGGATGGGAGCCCGGTTTGAATCGGTTCGCAATTCAGGTTGGTCTTGTTTGTTATCTGGATTACTAACCGGACCTAATCGAATTTTTCCGGGTCAGGATTCTTTTCGTCGTGTGCTTTCTCAGGAAGGTATTTTGTATGACCACGTATTAACCCCTGAACTTACCCTTTTCCGCCTAACAGCTTTGGAGGAAAAAATGGATACTCTGATTCAATATTTATCCGCTGCCGTTTTTGCCCCAGCTTTTGGGGCTGCGGATATTGACCAAATTCGAAGCCGTATGTTGGCAGATGCCGAAAGTGAACATTCCGATCCGTTGTTCTTCCTTAAATCAGATCTCGAACAAAAGTTATGGGGTACAGAGTATCATCGCCGACATCCCGAAGGTATACCCAGAAGTTTGCTGAAGGCCGATTCATCCTCTCTGATGGAATTTCGACGTCATTTTTTTGTTCCCTATCAGTCTGTGCTTATCATTCAATCTCCTTTTTCAGCAGAACAAATCATTCAAAAGGTTTCCCCGGTTTGGCAGCGTTGGCACGATATCGCTCCGGATTTATCTATCACCCATCCCGTTCCGGATGCCCCAGCTCCTGATCAAACTACTCTTTTTATTACAAAACATGAATACACCAAAATTCCCCTCTTTATAGCGGGTTGGCAATCTCCAATCGCAAGATTTCAGGACCGGTTTTTATATGATATTATGACCGATTTGTTAAATCACCCCCGTTGTCCCATACAATCTGCATTGAAGGATTCCTTCGTTTGTTTGCAATCCAAGTTTCAATTTACCGATGAGGCGCTATATTTTACTCTGGTTCCTCAACCTACCGGAAATATTAATGCTGCGGTAGATAGTTTTTTAATCGGACTCAGAAAATTATCAGATCCAGGTTGGCTGGACAGTGAAATGATTTCCGCTGTAAAAGCTGAATTAAATGCAAGATTATCTCGGGAATTGGAAAGCCGAAATCAGCGAAATCAAAATTTAGCCAATTATTGGTATGCGGGTATTTCAGAAACTATGGGGGCTGAAGTTTTAGTCTTGGACTCTATTACCCCAACCTTGATTCAGGAAGTAATCTATGAGCGTTTGATAAAAGCACCTATTTGTATGGGAGGGATTTTTTCCAGCCCTATGATTCATACTTATCAGGTTCCTTCTTTTTTCGGTTCAACACCTCAAATGCCTGACTATGTTTTGTTGCTAGATACCTTAGTGGCCGATAGTAGTTTGAATAGTTGGGTCGGAGAAGTTTGGGAGTGGTTGCAATGGCATCCGGGGAAACGAATTAAAATGATGATCTCCTTACCTGAACAAGGGTGGTCCTTGGAAGCACGTAACACATTATCCCCCCAAGCATTGGAATGGTTCAAACAATTGTTTGTTCAACACCCCGCTGCGATTGGGTTAAGGGTACGAGATATTTCTTTTCAATTAACTACAGATCCGGAAGGATGGCATCCTAGTTCAGGGAATGGTTCAGAAAACGTGCGGTTTCTTTGTAAAATATCTCCCCCTTATGCTGAAAATTTGCCTTAAGCTTATTTTTTTCTGGATTTTAGGCGTACCTCTCTTTGCCCAGCAGATGATCAAAGAGAATGGTGTGGAGATGTGGTATCGTAGATCTCCCAGCCCGAGAACTTCCCTCGAAGTAATTATTCGAGGGGGTCAATCCCTTGCACCCGTGCGGAAAGATGGACTAGAATCTTTGTTGTTGGATCTAGTTTTTCTGTATGGACCTACTGGATTCGATTCCCTCTCTTTTTCCCGTTATCTCGATAGTCTCGACATTCAGTTAAGTTGGGATGTTCAACCTGATTATGGACGGGTAAGGATGAATATGCCGGTATCCTCCACCGAAGAAGGATTAAAACTGCTTACGAATTGCTTTCTGCATCCTAAGTTGGAAAATAATAAACTATCTCAGCTGGTTCAAGCTCGAATTCATACGCTTGATCATGGAGAGGTTTCTGCTGAACAAAGGGCGAATCAGGTGAGCAGGTCTTTGTTGTTTCGTCAAGGTCCTCAAGGCAATGCCTTATATGGAACGACACAAACTTTAAATCAGATTTCTATTCAAGACCTTAAGAGTTTTTACAAAAATCAATATGTAAAATCAGCGTTTTTGGTTTCTGTAGTTACGAGTGAGGACTTGTCTTGGACAAAACAAAAGGTTGTAGGAACACTGGGTCAATTGCCTTTGGGCTTATTTCAGGGAGTTCCGCAGGTACCTTTACAGCCTTTAGAAAAAACCGCTTTTCAATCGGTTAAAGATTCTGGCAGTAATTCGATTTTAATAGGAATGGCTAGAATTCCCAGCCTTTCTACCCAAGAAGGAGTAAGTGCCATGTTGGCTGCTTCTTGGTTAGAACATCAGGTTAGGAAGGAGTTGATTTATAATCGCAATCTTGCGGTGGAGGTAAAATGTGGGGTGAGTTTTATGAAATCTCCCTATTTCTTTTTTCAGATTATGGGACCAGACCTTAAAGTTGCTCGGTTGGTGCTAAAAGAAATTTGGAATATTCAGCAACCCCCAGATTCCATTGCATTTCAACAGTACCGAGAATTGTTTCTAACGGTTTGGTTTAGTGGGATTCAAACTGGAGATGCGCTTGCTCATTTTACTGCGGAGCAATCCTGGATCTGGGAGGGGATGAATGATGTGCAATGGAAAAATCATCTGCGTTCGGTTCGCCCCAAAGATATTCAAGCCGTGAGTCAAAAGTGGCTTACCCGTTTACAATGGGTTTATATTGGTGTACCTGGGCAGGTTAACGAAGCGGATATTCAATTTTAATCGGTATAAATCTCCGCCTTCAAACTGATATCCATACTTTTATAAGAATGGGTAATAAATCCTAGGGAAACATAATTAACTCCAGATTTTGCTTTTTCACGAATGTTTTCCAAAGTGATATTTCCAGATGCTTCCGTTTCATATCTACCTCCTACCAAATGGACACATTCCTGCATCATATCTGGGTTCATATTGTCTAATAAGATTCGATTTACCCGACCCATTGCCAAAACTTCCAGCACTTCTTCTAAAGAACGGGTTTCAATAATTACCGGTAAATTAAGTTGATGTTGTTGTTGATATTTTTCAACCGCTAAAATTGCCTGAGGTATTCCTCCAGCAAAATCTACATGATTGTCTTTAATTAAGATCATATCATATAAACCCATGCGGTGGTTCATTCCCCCTCCAATTACTACTGCCCATTTTTCCAGATGCCTTACCAATGGGGTGGTTTTTCGAGTGTCCAATACCTTACACGACAATCCTTTTAATTGCTCAACAGCCGCAGCTGTTGAGGTAGCAATTCCACTCATTCTCTGCATGGCATTCAGCACTAATCTTTCCCCAGATAAAAGATTAACCACCGGACCTTCCACTGTAAATGCAATATCTCCTGAAGTTACCCTTTCTCCATCCATTAATATGGGCGTGAATTTTATTTCCGGATTGAGATGGTGAAAAACCTTTTCGGCAAAAACAAGTCCGGCCAGAATTCCTTCCGATTTAATCAGGCATTTCATTTTTCCTTTCACCTCTGGAGGGATGACCGAAAGTGTGGTGTGATCACCGGAGCCTAAATCTTCTAGGAGCCCGGCCTGAATGATTCTATCCGTTTCTGGATGATTTGCAAAGTCTATTTCCGTCATGGAGTCATTAATTTAAAACTAAAAAGCGATTCACATGATGGAATCGCCCTTTAATACACACAACAAAAAGTCTTTCAAGCGGTAGAGGTCAATTTTTCTCTTCAAATCGTAAACGATCTATTAGATAGACATTCCCGTATTTTTTTATAAACACATTCGCATCATATGAATCTGAACTGGTTTCGTATATCCCCATTCCGTACCAAGCTTCTCCAGATCCTCCGATATGAATAAGTTTAAATTGCGTTACTGGTTTTTGGCTGAAAAAATCTTTTACTACTAAATACGCTTGATCTTTCGAACAAACTTTTTCATAATCCAATAATGTGATTTCCAGATTATTATTAAAGTATTTCGAAAGTTGCGTGGCGTTTTTTTCTTTGATGGAAATTTCAATTTGCTTCAACACATCCTGAGGTGTTTGTGCAGATAGAGTAGGGGTAGGGATAAATCCTAATCCCCATGAAATTCCTAAAACAAAGAGTAATACTTTCAAGTTTTTCATTTTATAATTGGGGATTCCAATTTTAGTGCCAACCTTATCCTAAAGTATAGAATATCTTTTGTATACCTTTGAGTAATGGAAAACCGTCGTGTATTATTAATGATTTTAGATGGTTGGGGGATTGCTGAAAATCCTAAAGTAAGTGCCATTGAACAGGCAAAAATTCCCAATTATCATAGTCTAATACAAGAGTGGCCCAACAGTGCTTTAGAGGCATCTGGGAAAAGCGTTGGACTACCCGAAGGGCAGATGGGGAATTCTGAAGTGGGTCACATGAATTTAGGTGCTGGAAGAATCGTATATCAGGATTTAGATAAAATAACGCAAGCCATTTCCTCTGGACGTATTACCGAACTTCCGGTTTGGAAAGAATTAATCCAATATTGTAAGCAACACCATAAGCCGATTCATATCATGGGATTGGTTTCGGATGGTGGAGTACATAGTTCGCTACAACATTTATTAGGGTTACTCGATCATTTAACTGCAGCAGGCCTTCCGCAGATTTATATTCATGCCTTTACCGATGGAAGGGATACAGATCCGCATTCAGGTAAAAACTTTTTAGATATCCTTTCTCAACATATTGAAGGAAATTCATCCATTAAAATTATCTCCTTGATTGGGCGGTATTATGCGATGGATAGAGATCACAGATGGGAGCGGGTAAAACTTGCCTATGATGCTGTAGTACTAGGAAAAGGAGCCAGATTTACTTCTGTTTCCAAAGCGCTTCAAGCTTCATATGATGCAGGAGAGTCAGATGAATTTATTCTTCCTAAAATCATTGTTGGGGAAAATGAAGAGCCTATTTTATTATCCCCAGAAGATGCGGTTTGTTTTTTTAATTTTAGAACTGACCGCGCGCGTGAATTAACCGAAGTATTAACGCTTCCTACGCAGATTGCTCATGGGTTTGAGCCGGTAAAAGATTTATTCTTTGTAACCTTCACTCGGTATGATGAAAAGCTTACTTCCATCAAGGTCTTATTTGATAAAGATAATCTGCCCGATACTTTAGGCGAAACAATTGGTAAAGCAGGATTGCACCAATTACGTGTTGCGGAGACTGAAAAATATCCTCATGTAACTTTCTTTTTTAATGGAGGAAGAGAAGAACCATTTTTTGGGGAGGATAGAAAATTATGTGATAGTCCGAAGGTGGCAACGTATGATTTGCAGCCCGAAATGTCGGCATATCAAGTGAAAGATGCTGTGCTTTCTGGAATAGATAAGGGGATATATAGTTTAATTGTGGTGAATTTTGCCAATCCGGATATGGTAGGCCATACAGGGGTTTTTAAGGCAGCCGTTAAAGCTTGTGAAGTGGTTGATGAATGTTTAGGGGAGATTGTGAAGCAGGGAGTTCAGCAGGGATATTCTATCTTAATTCTAGCAGATCATGGGAATGTAGATAAAATGGAAAACCCGGATGGATCTCCTAATACTGCGCATACAACCGCTAAGGTTCCTTGTATTTTAGTAAATGGCCCTTTGAATAGAAAAATAAATAACGGAATATTGGGAGATATTGCCCCAACTATTTTAGAGTTATTAGGCGTAGATATTCCGAAAGTAATGGAAGGGAAAAGCTTGTTAAAATGAAGGGAAAACAATTTCTAGTCGTAATAGGAATTTGGATAGGGATAGGATTTGCCTCGGTTGCGTATTCCCTAAACCCCCTAGATTTATGGCATTCTCAATTATATCTCAGTAATCTCCAAAAAGGAAAATATCAGCGATGGATTAGTTCTCATTTAACGCCTTCCTGGAAAGTAAAAGAATATTCTGTAAGTAATAAAATCACGGATAGTGTGCGTGTGAATTTGGTCGAGGAATTAGATTGGATGACAGAAGTAAATGGATTTAATCCTGATTTAAAAGATTATTTTTTGATTGATCAAAAAGGAAATAAAAATATTGCATTAAGAAAACCGGGATATACCGATAAAACTATTTTAAATATTCAAACTTGGAGATATTCTCCTAATACGGGAAGGATTAAAAAAGCACATGCTATTTATGATAGAGATAATTGGTTATACAGGGAGCGTAGAGAAATATGGGTTTTATTTGATGATAAAGGATATTATTATGGGCATGTTTTCCATACGTTAACCGATATTAAATGGATGGATGGTTTTGTTAATTTGGTAATCGCTGGTAAATGGGTTCGTTCCTAATAATGCGTTAAATACCAAAGAATTTTTAAATATTCATTATTTACAAATATTAATCCTTGTTCTGACTTCCACCAGTTATTGACATTATATAAAGGTTCGGCAGCCGGTAATAGAATTAAGTTAATATTATTGGATTTCATTTTTTCTTTAAAATGCATAAGCACCCTTCGGGTATGCATTTCTGAGGTTACTACGGCTACAGTAGATTGTTTTTTTTGTCGGCACCAAAAGATAATAAATTCTCTTTCTTCATGAGAAGAAGTTGCATAAGGAATTATTTTTATGCGAGATTCTGGAACCCCTTTTTGTAATAAAAAAGGACGTGTTGGATTCGTTTCCAGAGCAACTACTCCTTGTCTTTTTTGTTCTTCGAAATTGGGTTTTCCGAGGCAAACGATGGTATCAAAATAACCTTGTTTCCAATATTCTGCCGCCGCAAATCCTCGGTCCTGTGCATTTCCTCCTAAAACAAAAATATACGTACATTTTTGAGGGGTATTTTGAACGACTAAATAACTACCGATGTATTGTAAAATCCACGTTTTTGAAATCCATAATAATCCAATACATAAAATACCCACAATTAGTATTTTCGAAAATAAATTTATTCTAGGAATTATTTTTTTTAAGGGATTAGTCAAAGATAATTTTCCTTATTTAATTTTTTTCGCATGATATAATCATTAAGCCAATATTTACTAAAAGGTATATCTACGGTTTGATGAATTCTATATCCTTGGGTTTCATAAAATGTTTTTGCGGGATTTTTTCTATTCACATTTAGTTCTAAAATAGTGCCGCCTTCGAGTACGATAGTTTTTTCTACTGCTTTGAGTAGAACAGCGCCAAAGCCTTTTTTATGTTGATCGGGTTTTAAGTAAAGGCGATGGAGTTTATAAATTTTTTCGATAGGTTCTTTCAGGTTAAAGGAAGCGAACCCAATGGGGTTGTCATCCACAAATTGAATCATAAACACATGTTGTTGTTTACTCATTTGTTTGAGGAGTGCTTCCTCGGTAAACATTTCCTGGAACATATACTGGATTTGGTCTTTAGATAAGATTTTCCGGTAAGTAGGTTCCCAAATGTCGAGTGCGAGTTGGTGAATGATTGTTATGTCGGAAGTAGTTGCTTTTCGGATAGATACGTTTACTTCTTGGGCGGGTATCATCATGTGTAGAGTAAGTAATACACCCACATTTAGGGATGTAGGGGTAAGGAATGCAAAAATACACATAAATGCAGACAATTATGATATAAAAACCTTGGAGGTTTTCATTGGATATATGAAAATTTTATAGGTGTTTTAAGGAATAAAATTAAGTTTGTAAGCTATTGAGCTTTTTCGTTTTACCAAGGCTCTGGTAGATTATTGAGTATGACTTTAGGGATATGCTTAGAAAAGCAGCCCTACACTCACCCGAAAAGCAAAAAAATAATTTTAGGATTAAATAGCTAAACCATCAACAATGAAGCAAACAACAGAATTAGGACACAGTACCCTCAAAGTTAACCGGATAGGACTAGGTTGTATGGGTATGTCAGAGTTTTATGGTTCTTTTGATGAAGAAGAATCCATCAAAACCTTACATAAGGCTATCGAATTAGGTGTTAATTTTTTCGACACAGCTGATATGTATGGTTGGGGTGCAAATGAACGACTTTTAGGAAAAGCGTTTAAAGGCAAATGGGACAAAGTAGTTTTGGCAACAAAATTTGCGGTTATGCGAGGACCTAATGGGGAGTGGCTCGGACTTAATGGACAACCTGAGTATATTCAAAAAGCTTGTGAACAAAGCCTGTCAAATTTAGGAACAGAAACAATTGATTTATATTTTATGCATCGCCAAGCACCGAATGTTGAAATTGAAGTGATTGTTGGTGCAATGGCAGAGTTAGTTAAACAAGGAAAAGTAAAATGTATAGGACTAAGTGAAGTTAATGCAGAAACTCTTCGTAGAGCCCATGCAGTACATCCTATTTCAGCTCTGCAATCCGAATATTCCTTGTGGAGTCGTGAGCCAGAAGAAGAATTGTTTGAAGTTTGTAAAGAACTTGGAATCACTTTCGTTTCCTATAGCCCTTTAGGAAGAGGTTTTTTGACTGGCGCAATTAAAAGTCGGGCAGATTTTGAGGCGGGTGACTTTAGGTTAAATAATCCAAGATTTACAGATGAAGCAATTCAGGCGAATATCAAATTTGTTGAAGTTATTGACCAAATAGCAAATGATAAAGGAGTAACCAAAGCTCAAGTTGCATTAGCGTGGATATTAAGTCAGAACGATGAAATTACCGCAATTCCAGGCACTCGAAAGATTCATCGTTTAGAGGAGAATTTAGGCGCCTTTCAAGTAGAATTAACTAAAATTGATTTGGAGGTTATTCAACAATCTATGCCTTTGGAAACCATTGGAAATCGCTATTAATAACACACGAATTAATTTATTACAAAACTTCAACCGAGCCATAAAAATAAGACGATTATATTTTTAACGTTTTGTTAAAGCAGTCGCACCAACAATCTTACCCATCGGAATGAACGAGACCCATCGGCTTACTCTAACAGGGTATTATAAATTATTTTCATTAAATCCGGTCTTAAAAACCGGATTTTTTGTATTTATCAGTAAAATATTTGTCCTATTCTTTTTTGGTATTTGTATTCATTTTTGCACTTCATTAATGTGAGTTTATTTTATTTAAAGGCAGCTTAACGACTATCTAAATAAAAAAGACCCATCATTTCTGACAGGTCTTAATTCTTTAACTTGGTTACGTTATCCGAGGATAAGAGGCTTGACCAAGCATCACAGAGTAAAATTAACAATATTTTTTGGATTAGAAAAATATAAGATGAAATTCAAAGACTTTAGGCAATATTTTTCAGAAGCGAGAGTAGATCGTTATCTGCTTGCGACCGGCAATTCAAAACGCAGAGCAATTCAGCTATATAAAGATAATCTTAAAGCTTCACAAGCATTTCACCCCTTAATTGGGGTCTTTGAAGTTGTTTTGCGAAATAGGCTCAACGATATCTTAACTACTCACTTTAATGATCCTGATTGGATAATAAATCAGAAATCAGGATTTATGTCGGACCCTTCCCTAAAATTTATCTTCAAACGGACAGGACATAAAAGGACGAATGATTTTCTTAAGAGAGAAATCATTAAAGCAGAAACACGACTTCAAAAAACAAGAACTCCATTAACCTGCAGTAAAATTATTGCAGAACAAACCTTGGGTTTTTGGACTGATTTATTTGAAGTTCACCATTATCGTTTATTGTCTGGCAAGCCAATAAAAATATTTCATTCATTACCTGCTGGATACGGACGAAAAGAAGTAAATCGAGAATTGGATAAAGTAAGACGTTTCAGAAACAGGATTAACCATAATGAACCCATCTGTTTTAACGGGAATCAAATAAACTTCACCGAAACACTAGAAGTTCATAAATCTATTACCAATCTTTTGACTTGGATTGATCCCGAAATTAACAAGCTGATTTCCGATATTGATAAAGTAAAAAAGACAATTAATAAAATAAAAACCGAATAAAGGCATTACAACAAACAATGTGTTAATTGGGCTTATTAAATTAGGAACAATAATTTCCTAGTGAATCATCGGCATTTTATCCAACATTTAATCCATGTTTTTATTTAATTTTTGCTTCTTTGCATCATGAATTCCCCTTGCTTCAGTAAGCTTTTTAGTTGAAATTTTATTGGCGGGCAGAATAAGTATAGGTAGGGTTGCAGATCATTGTTATTTTATCCAATTAAGATAATGTAAAAAAAAATATAGCATAATTTATTAATCTTTATTAAATGCTATAATATAATAATCTCCTCTTCCTAAAAATTATATTGTATTTCTTTATTTTCCTAAACTCCTACTTCATTGAATTTATTTTTCTTTATCAAATACACCAACCCCCCAATTCCAACCAGAAAAAAGAATAATAATGCAATAATAGAATTTCGCATGCTTCCCGTTGCGGCTTCTATAAATCCATATCCAGCCATGCCAATAACGATGGAAAGTTTTTCGCTTACATCTAAAAAACTAAAATAAGAAGCATGATCTAACGTGACAGGCAAGTTTTTAGAAAACGTAGATCTGGATAAACTCTGAGTACCTCCCATTACGATTCCTACAATTCCTGCTAATAAAAAGAAATCTTCTCTCGAATTGGTAAACCAAGCGCCTATACATACGCCTGTCCAAATAATTAAGGCTATTATTAAAGTCTGAAAATTTCCAATTTTCATGGCAAGCCAGGCAAATAGATAGGCACCAATGATTCCAACAAATTGAATTAATAATATGGTAATAATTAAATCTGAGGTTTCTAATTTTAATTCTTTAGTTCCAAATAAGGTAGCCATATATAAAACCGTTTGCATTCCGATGCTATAAAAAAAGAAAGAGAATAAATATCGTTTTAATAATTTATTCTGATTTAAATCAATATATACTTTTCTTAATTCTTGAAATCCATGATAAATCCATTTTTTATGAATTGTGGATTGTGATTTTTCAGGTGGCAGATTAAAAAAAGTAATTTGTGCAAATCCAGCCCACCATAGTCCTACCATAAAGAAAGAAATTCTTGCAGGCCAGGTTCCGGAGGGTATTCCTAATGCATCTGGAAATTGAATCATAGCCAAATTAATAATTAATAATATTACGCTACCGATGTATCCCATGGAAAATCCTCGTGCACTTACTTTATCCATTTCGTCAGGGGTGCATATCTCTGGTAAAAATGCATTGTAAAAAACTAAGCTACCTGAAAAGCCAATGCTGGCAAGCATAAAGCATAAAATTCCCCATTCAACATTATCTCCATCAAAAAAGCCTAAACCTAAACAAGCGAAACTACCGAGGTAACAAAACGATTTTAAAAATGTTTTTTTATTTCCTCCGTAATCTGCAATTCCAGATAATAATGGGGTTAAAAAAGCACTGATTAAAAATGCAAAAGATAAAGCCCAAGAATATAAAACTGTATTTTGTATATTTAATCCGAAAAAATTAATAATATCGGAATTATGATGCGTAGTAACTGCGGTATAATAAGCAGGAAAAACAGCAGAAGTAATGGTTAAAGAATAAACAGAATTTGCCCAATCGTACCACGTCCAGGCAGTAATTCTTTTTAATTGGAGAGGAGAGTGGGTCATAAAAATTAAGAATATCTATAATTTTTAACAGTATTAATAAAACATTTCGCAGCTTCAGGAGAAATATCAGGATAGATTCCGTGGCCAAGGTTTGCAATATGTTTACCTGGAGGAAAGCTACGAATCATGTCGAGGGTTTCATTTTCTATTCTTGGCAAAGGGGCATACAACACACACGGATCTAAGTTGCCTTGTAAGGCAACAGCAGGAGTATTTCCTAAGCAGTTGGGAGAGATGGTCCAATCTAATCCAATTACTTGTACAGGAAGTTGACTTAATTCCTGCAAACAATAATGCGCTCCTTTAGCGAAAATTATCATTGGGACCTCCGTAATGGCTTCTGCTATTTTTAATAAATACGGGTAGGAGAACTTCATAAAATCGTCTTTAGATAGTTGACCCGCCCAGGAATCAAAGAGTTGAACAATATTAACCCCAGCAGCTATTTGAGATTTTAGATACCAGATAGTAGCGTCCGTGATTTGTTGCAAAACATAATGACAAAAATCCGGGTTTTGGTAGAGTGCGGCTTTGGCAATCGAAAATGTTTTAGAACCTTTCCCTTCGATCATATAAGCGAGTAAAGTCCAGGGAGCACCGGCGAAACCGATTAAGGGTACTGAGTTTTGTAATTTCTCTTTTACGATTTTAATTGCTTCGAATGTATCGTCTAAATTGGTTCCGGAAGAAACAGGTTTTAGGGTTGAAGTATCCGACAGGGACCGAATAGGGTTTGGAAACACTGGGCCTTTCTTTTCTTCCATCACATAGGGGCAACCCATAGCTTCGGGGATTACCAAAATATCAGAGAATATAATGGCTGCATCTACGCCTAAAAGGTCAACGGGTTGAAGTGTAACTTCCGCTGCAAATTCAGGATGTTGTAGCATGTTTTGGAAGGAACCAGCGGTGGCTCTAACTGCACGATATTCTGGCAAAAATCTACCAGCTTGCCGCATCATCCAAACGGGTGGCCGTTCAACTGGAAGTCCTTCAGCAACTTTAAGCAATAGGTCATTAAGAGGCCTCATAAGGGATGAGCTGTAAAATATTGTGGATAGGATAGGGGTATAAAAATACAGATAAAAAAAAGACCCTGCCAGAAGTGGCAGGGTCCAATCCATAATTAAGAAAGACTACTTACGCTTCAGTTGAATCTGGAGAAGCTTTAAGCTCTTCAGCGGGTTTAGCAGTTTCCACTGTAGTGTCATCAGGGGATGCTGTATCCACTGCAACTTCTTCAGCTACTACAGGAGCAACTACTTCTTCTACTGGGGTTACCACTTCTGGAGCTTCTACTACAGCTACCTCAGCAACGGTTTCTGGTGTTTCTTTCACAACGGCCGGAGCTTCAAGGGTATCTATTGTATTTTCTTCAGAAGTTTCAACTTTAGCTTTAGCAGCTTTAGTCTTAGTGGCTCCCGAAGCTTTAGGTTTAGTACCTTTTTCTTCTGCTTCCAGATTTGCTTTAAGGGCAGCTAATGTACCGATATCTCCCAAGGTGGTTTTTTCTGCCGGAGCAACTTTTGCCACTTTAGGTTTACGTTCTTTTTTATCTGTTCCTTTTGTTTCCTCTACTTCTACTGGAACTACTAAATCTTCAAGGCTTCCTTCTTTCCAAGTTTTAGTATGCGATAAAACGATTCTTTTCGCATCCCGTTGGAATTCAATAACGATGAAGTCAGCAGTATCACCGGCTTTTAGGGCTGGTTTTCCTTTATCAGTTGCTAAATCTTTTTTCTTCACAAAACCTTCTACACCATATTCAAGTTCAAGTGTTGCACCGGAACTTTCCGCCATACGTGTGAGGGTTGCCTGATGAAGACTTCCAACTGTGAAGATACTTTCAAACGTATCCCAGGGATCTTCGGACAATTGTTTATGGCCTAAACTCATGCGACGATTTTCAGCATCTAGGGATAATACAACCACTTCGATGGTTTCATCTTTCTTGATAAACTCAGAAGGATGTTTGATTTTGCGAGTCCAGGATAAGTCAGAAATATGTACCAATCCATCTACGCCTTCTTCTAACTCTACGATTAGCCCAACATTAATGATGCTCCGAACAACGCCGGTATGTTTAGTACCTACTGCGTATTTTTCAGGTGCTTTAATCCAAGGATCTTCAGAAGATTGTTTTAATCCAAGCGACATTTTTCTTTCTTCCCGATCAATGGATAAAACAGAAGCCTCAAGTTCATCTCCTACTTTATATAATTCGGTAGGATTTTTCATGTGTTGAGACCAGGACATTTCACTCATGTGAATCAATCCTTCTACTCCTGGGATTATTTCAAGGAATAATCCATATTCAGCAACAGTAACTACTTTACCGGTTACTTTAGATCCAGCTTGAACATCGTCTGGTAAAGATTCCCATGGATGTGGTTGTAATTGTTTTAAACCTAAGCTGATTCTTTTCTTTTCATCATCAAAATCAAGTACAACAACGTTGATTTTTTCATCTAGTTTTAATACTTCTTCAGGGTGGTTAATTCTACCCCAAGAAATATCAGTGATATGTAATAATCCATCAAGTCCACCTAGGTCGATGAACACCCCGAAGTTAGTCATGTTTTTAACAGTACCTTCGAGTACTTGACCTTTTTCAAGATTTTGTAGGATTTCGCCTTTTTGAGCTTCAATATCTTTCTCAATTAATACTTTATGAGAAATCACCACATTATCATGAGGATAATTGATTTTGACTACCTTGAATTCCATTCTTCTGCCTAAATAGGCATCAAAATCACGAACTGGTTTTACGTCAATTTGAGAACCCGGAAGGAAAGCTTCCACGCCTTCCACATCTACCACAAATCCTCCTTTGGTTCTTTTGCGGATAATACCTTCGAGGGTTAAATCTTCTTCTAGGGCTTTCCGAATTTTATCCCAAGTGCGCATGGCATTTGCTCTTTTGTGAGACAATACCAATTGACCTTTTTTATCTTCAACTGTTTCTAAATAAACTTCAACTACATCTCCGGGTTTTAAATCGGGTTTAGATCTGAATTCAGAGATAGGAACTACTCCTTCAGATTTAAAGCCAATATTTAATACCACTTCTTTTTCACCAATAGAAACCACAAAACCAGATACGATTTGTTTTTCATTGATAACATTCAATGTGCCTTCATACAATTGTTCGAGTCGGGCGCGTTCTTCGGCAGTATAGCCTTGGTCATCATCCCAAGAAAAATGTTCTTCTTCGGGTTGTTTAATTGCCCGGAGTGCTTCTCCGGAAAAATCATTTTCAATAACTGGATGGTGCTCTGTTTCAATTACCTGCGGATGTTGAGCTTCAATTACCTGCTGGTTTTCTGGTTCATTTACCTTTTGGGGTTCTGTTGGTTGAGTGTTTTCTTCTGACATTAATTATTTTTCTCCTTTTCTTCCTGGTTTCACCAAGAGGTGCAAAACTACGGAAAACTATTATATCCAACAAAATATACTCCCTTGAATCAGTAAGTTATCGAAAAAAAAATCGGTACCTGAAAAATCAAGTACCGATTTACACAATAATTTAAAATTTTAATTTCGAACAGGTAAAAAAGAATAATTTTTACCATACTCCATCATTTGATCGGTGAAGTTTTCGGGATATTCAATTTTAATTTCTTTAATCTGGTCGCCTTCAGTAACTGCTACCAATCTAGGATTGATAAAACCACCATAAGGAGAAATTTTAAGCTTGGCATATCTTTCCAAAACTTCTGTATGAAGGATAGGATCCACTTTCACACCATACGTTTCCACTAGTTTTTTCCCAGCTTCAAAATCTCCTTCAGATTTAATTCTTTGGATTTCTCTTAATAATTCTCCGAATAAGGTTCTTAATTTTTCATAATTATTTATTACTACATAGGTTTTATTATCTCTTTTAATAAATTCAATTACCTTATCTGCTTTCCCTTTTTCATAAGCCCAAGCAGCAACCAATTGACGATTACGCATGTGGTCTTCTTCAATTTCTTCTCCTGGTTTTAATCTTACCAATTGAGTCATCAAGCCATTTCGGATATAAGAGTTGTATTCACATTTTCCTACGTCTAAAGATTTCATAACTCCAATCTCCACTAGTTTTTGATCGAGGATATAATACAAAGCAACCAAATCAGCTCTTGCTTCTTCCAAGGTAGAGGCATAATTTATTAAAGTTTGTTTTGGGCTGCCAATGCCAGGATTAATTTGACCAGATGCATGCCCGATTACTTCATGCATATCTGTATGTAAATTTCCTGCAAGGGTTCCATATTCTTCATCCAATTTTATTTCTTCAGGTGACGCAGCAAATTCTTGCAACATTCCAGAACCTTTTCCAGACTCAGCGTAAGCATTTACAATGTTTCCAAGGTTTACGGATTTAGAACCATGTATTTTTCTAATCCAATCTGCATTGGGTAAATTAATACCAATTGGGGTAGAAGGAGAAGCATCTCCGGCTTCTACCACAACGGTAATTACTTTGGCAGAAATTCCCGTAACATTTGGTTTTTTATGTTCCGGTAGCAGTGGGGAATGATCCTCAAACCATTGTGCTTGATTGCTTATGGCTGCAATCCGTTGAGTTGCCTCCATGTCTTTAAAGGATACGACAGATTCGTAAGAAGCTTTATGACCTAAAGGATCTCCGTACACTTCAATAAACCCATTTACGGCATCTACTCTTGAGGTAGTATCTTGAACCCAAAGGATATTATACTCATCAAACTTCTTTAAATCGCCAGTTTCATAAAATTCAATGAGTTTTTGAAAGGTTTTAGCTTGAAGGGGACTTTCAGCAACGAGCACCGCTTTTTTCAACCAAAACACTATTTTTTCAATAGCAGATCCATACATCCCTCCAATTTTCCAAGTTTTCTCGGTTAATTTTCCGTTTTCCTTAACGAGTTTTGAATTTAATCCGAACCAAACTGGAGTTGCAACAGCAGGATTTTCCATTTTGGCATAAAATTCCTCTGCTTCTTTTTGGGTAACCCCTTCATAGTTGTTTCCAGCGGAGGTTAATACTAAGTCTGCATTCGGATCTTTATTTACTCTTTTTCCATCCACATTAGGGTCAAAGAGGATAGGGGATAGAAATTTGCCCAGGTCTTCAACGGATTGCCCAGCAGAAATAGGCAAAGCCTCTTTAGAAGAGTGAGAAAGTAAAATTTGGAAAAATTCAGGTGTAAACTCTGGAAGTATTTTTTGGGAAGAGTAATGGTGATGGATACCATTAGAGAACCAAACTCTTTTGGTGTATTCCATAAACTTTTCAAATTCGGGCGTTTTTTTATCCCCGGAATAGGTAGATACAATTCCTTCCAAGGTTTTACGCACCAATAAATTGTGCTTATAATTCTGATCCCAGATTATATCTCTACCTGATAAAGCAGCTTGATATAAATAATAAGCCAACTCTTGTTGTTTAGGACTTAAGGTTTCGAACCCGGGGATTTGATATCGAATAATTTTTAAATCAGCGAACTGTTCGGATAAAAATTTAAATCCATCCTTGGATTCTTCGGTTTTACCAACGCCTCTTTCGGTTGGGGTGCAAGCAACAGCCATGAGTGCTAAAATTACAAGACAAGAGAATAAATTTTTCATTCAAATAAATTTTGGGTGCTAAAGTAACACAAGTACCCGGAATATTTAAAGGTACTGGTAAATATGAGGGGATTTGAATTAAAATAAAAACACCCTTCTCAAGCTTAACTTGAAAAGGGTGTTTTTAAAACGAATATTATTATTGTTGAACGATACGTGTTACTTGTGTAACCGAGCCTTCCACTTTAAACAACAATTGATAAACTCCAGGGGCTAAAGGAGTAGCAGGTTGAATTTCTGTTTTATATTTTCCGGCAGTCAATTGAAATGGAGTGGAATGATAAACTTC
Source organism: Sphingobacteriia bacterium (assembly GCA_009924095.1). Taxonomy (GTDB): domain Bacteria; phylum Bacteroidota; class Bacteroidia; order J057; family RFSG01; genus RFSG01. Next base: position 25,773 of record RFSG01000009.1, on the reverse strand, counting down.
CCGACCTTGAACATCCAGAATGGAGATGTTGGCAATAGATTCAGGACCATTGTTTACTTCAAAAGTAAAAGACTGTTGAAATGGATTTGGGTAAACATTTACTTGTAAAGAAGCTAATCTTTCTGCCTCTGTTTGGGTTGCCCAGGCTTCTCTTACTTGAAGATTATCTAAGAATAGGTTGTTTCCATACCCATTTTGAGTTTCAAACTTAATCTGAACATTACTTTGTCCAGCAAAACCGCTTAAATCAGCTGCAAAATTTATCCATTCTGAAGTAGAAGGTTGAAAACTAGAGGCAGTTAAGGAATCGGATTTAGTTGCTAAATCAGCACCTCCCGCTTTGAATATTTGTACCCAGGAATTACCACAATCAGAAGATGCCCAAACTCTCAAAGTGTCAGAATACACTTTAGAATATCTTGCATGAGCTCCAGCAAAATATACCTGAGGTAAAACTGCTGAGGAAAGGTTAATCGAAGGGGTAATAAAGGCATCGGTAAAGTCATACATTCTGTAGGTATAAAAACCCATACGCATTGATTTGGACCCATTCCCAAAAGCGCTTACCGAACTGCTGGATTGAAAAGTGTTAAAGTCGCCGTTTGGATTTTCAATTCTACATCCGGCTGGAGGAAATACGCTACCTTCAAAATCTTCAGAATAAGGGAAATTAACAGTAGTATTGGTTACAACAATATATCCGGTTTTGGTAAACGCGGTGGAGGAACCTGTTAAATTGGTAACGGTTAAAGTAACATTATAAGTACCAGGAGCAGCATAAGTAACAGTAGGGTCTTGAAGATTGGAAGTGGCAGGTGTACCCCCTTGAAATGACCATGACCAAGAAGTAGGTCTGCGCGTTGACCAATCTGTAAAACGAACTGGACTATTCACACAAGGGAATCTGTTTTCAGCAATAAAATCAGCTTCTGGAATTAAATAAGGACCCACTCCAGTAGATTGTAGATTAGTTAATTGCCACATATTCGATCTGGAAATGTCATTGTCTAAGGCAGTTTGAGATCTAACGCGTTGACCGGCAGAAAATTCATCTTTAAATCCGTCATCGGCATAATCCATATAATTACGTGACCGGCTAGGTCTATCATTCGGTTCAGTACAACTATTAACCCGTGAAGGATTGGTAAACAAAGCAACATCAGATGGGGGAGTGTCACATACTCGGTCTCCTTGAGAGGTACAAACCAAAGTAGGTAATCCACTACATCCGGAAGTCCCAGAACCTTGAAAAGTGTGGTATAAATTTAACCAATGGCCAATCTCATGTACCCCAACACGACCCATATCTCTTCCAGATTGAGCAGTTCCGGTAGTTCCCCAGCAATAATGAGAACATACAACTCCGTCATTGGTGTTTCCTCCGTTTTGTGGGAAGGTAGCATAAGCCAATACGCCGGCTTGAGATCCACTGGAGGTTTGTTTTACAATCCAAATATTTAGGTATCGATTTTGTGGCCATTTACTTAAGTTTTTTAATGTGGTTTGTTCGGTATCCATATTATGGTTTGTTAAGGTAGAATTAATTCGAACAATACCATTGGTGGCATTACCAGAAGGATCTTTGGTGGCGAGTTCAAATTCAACTTGATAATCAACCCCTGCCCCAAAACCTTTGGTTTCAGGCTTACGACGAAAATCTTCGTTCATTCTCTTGAATTGAGAAATCACTTGGGCATCAGAAATATTTTCACTTCCTCCATTGTGAATAACATGCACAACGCACGGGATGATATATTTTGGTCTTGGGTCTTCCGCAGTTTTTTGTAGGGTAGAAGCACCTTCTAATACTCTTTTCTGATAGATAGCTTCTAGCGCCATTTCGGTAGCCAGTGCTCCAGGTTCAGAATCTAAATATTGTTGATGGATATGATCCGTTCCACAAATATTTTGAGCATATAGGGAAGTAAAACAGTTTATACCTAAACTGATCAATAGGAAACCGAACTTAAATAGAGATTTTCTCATCGGAAGTAGCAAATTTTTAGAAACGTTAAGGACTTACAAATTACGGAATATCCGAAACGCCTCCACAAGTTTGTAAAAAAAAATGTTTGGGTTCCATAAATTGTGATAAACGGTAAACGAGGAGAAATTTCTCAATTTCAATCAATTCTATCAAAGGGTAAAAACAAATAAATCTTAAAGCTGGGGAAGGATTTCAAAGAGAAAGATGTTAAATCCGTTAATTTTGTGTGAAAATGAGTATACATCAAATAGACCTAATCATTGACCGAATTCAGGCATTAACGCCAGATGCATCCAGAATAGACCTAATTCGACCTGACCGTAAGCCTGTCCCTTTTATTCCAGGACAATTTTTAACCTTTTTGTTTGATATTGAAGGAGAAAAGATTCGAAGATCCTATTCAATCTGTAGTTGTTCCCAGGATAGTCCAATAATTTCTGTAGGGGTAAAACGGGTACCTGGTGGAAAAGTCTCTAATTATATGTTAGATACCCTACAACCAGGTCAAACTCTTTCAGTGGTGGAACCTACCGGCAATTTTACTTTTAAGCCCAAATCAGGGGTTCCTGAATATGTCATTCTTTTCGGCGCAGGAAGTGGAATTACACCATTGTTTTCTATATTAAAGTCTGCTTTACAGGAATCCCCCCTCGTAAAAATTGCATTGGTTTATGCCAATGAATCTGAAGAGACTGTTATGTTCAGTGCTGAACTTAAAGAATTGGTTGCAACTTATCCCGACCGATTTAGATGGATAGAAATCCTAAATCATCCGAAATCCTTTTGCAACTATACCGGATTAATAAATAATACATTAGTTCTGCATTTATTAGGAGAATTGTATCTACCCGAATTTCCTTCTCCGGAATATTATTTATGTGGACCTACCGGTTTTATGGACGTGGTTCTACAAGCTCTCGCAGATGGTGGAATTCCAAAAGCTAAAATCCATAAAGAAACCTTTTCAGCAATTCCTCCGGCTTCAGGGGAAGGAGCCACCGAACCCCTTCAAGAACGAGAAGTAACGGTTATTTATAATGACGAAAATTATAAGTTTTCAGTTCTGCCCACTGAATCTGTTTTGTTTTCTGCTCTGGATAAAAATATTGATTTACCTTATTCTTGCCAAGGAGGAGTTTGTACTGCCTGTCGAGGGAAATTATTAAGTGGTAAAATGCATTTAGATGAAAGAGAAGGATTATCAGATGCAGAAATTGCAGACGGATATGTGTTAACTTGTGTGGGTCATCCTTTAACTGAGGATGTAGTGATTGAAATAGGATAAAATTATTCTATCTCAAAGCAATCCATAATATTTTCAAGAGGTAATTAAGCAAGATGAAAGTTGTTTTTATGGGAACCCCGGATTTTGCCGTACCCACCTTAACGGCTTTATTAGAAGCAGGGCATTCCGTTTTGGCTGTAATTACCAGCGTGGATAAGGTAGCGGGTAGGGGACAAACGCTTCAAACTTCAGCAGTGAAGCAAGAAGCTTTGGCTAGAAATATCCCCGTTTGGCAACCGGCGAATTTAAAAGACGAAACATTCCTTCAAAAATTAATCGATTTAAAGGCAGATATTTTTGTGGTGGTAGCTTTTCGAATGTTACCTGAAAAAGTTTGGTCCATTCCCCCGAAAGGAACCCTAAATCTTCATGCTTCTTTGTTACCGGATTACCGTGGGGCAGCACCCATTAATTGGGTATTGATGAATGGTGAATCTAAAACCGGGGCTACCACCTTTTTAATCACTCATGAAATTGATACGGGTGATTTATTGCTGCAATATGAAATTGATATTCCCTCAGAATGGAACGCAGGCGACTTGTATGATCACTTGAAGATGGAAGGTGCTAAACTAGTTGTAAGAACCTTATTAGAACTTCAAGCAGGAACCCTTTCTTCAATTCCACAGGATCATACTAAAGCCCTTCATGCGGCACCCAAGATTTTTAGAGAGACCTGCAAACTTGATTTTAATACTTTGTCTGTTCTTCAGATTCATCAATATGTTCGAGGGTTATCTCCTTATCCAGGAGCTTGGTGCAAGGATGCAAAAGGAATGACTTTGAAAATTTTTAAAACTCATCCCGAAATAAATTTTGTACATTCCCATGCGCCTGGAACCTTAGTGCCGGAAAATCAACGTTTATGGCTGTATGGAATTGGGGGACGACTTGAACTTTTGGAAGTGCAACCGGAAGGGAAAAAAAGAATGAAAGCAGATGATTACCAAAGAGGCTATGTACCTCAACTTACCGTTCTATCTTGATGCAAAGTTTTAAGAGTAAATTTTATCCGCATACTCGAAAACCACTTTTGCTGATTCAATCTTATGCTTTGCAATCCTATGCTCCATTGACAGTTATGGTAATGCTGGCATCTTTATACCGTTTATATCAACGTCAAGAACTTTTGTGGTTTACCCTTCTTTCGTTTGCAGCTACATTCCCAATTAGTAACATGCTGGCAATAATCAAAATGAAGCGGGATTTATCTGAGATTTTTTTTGTGAATGATTATTTTGCGATTTTGACGCCCTATGATTTAGCTTTTAAGAGGGAAGCCAAAGCTTTTCCGATTGCGCTTTCTAATCCGGTGAGGGAAAAGGATTATATCAGTGTAAATTATTTTGACCGAGTAATAATATTAAGAGCTAAAGACTGGGAGTCCCTGGATTTAATTTGGAATTATCTAGTGAATGTGCCGCTAGGGGATCAGGTTTGAAAAAATCTATCCGGTTTACATATATAGGATTGTTGTAATTTTAGCCTATGAAGTTGTTAAGTGGAAAAACTGCATTAATTACCGGAGCATCCAGAGGGATTGGGAAGGCAATAGCTTTAGAATTTGCTCGCCAAGGAGCCAATATTGCATTTACGGATTTAGGGGATGAGAGCCAATTGGCTGGTTTGGAATCTCTTCTACAAGCAGAAGGTGTTCAGGCAAAAGGATTTGTTGCCAATGCTGCTGCATTTGAGCCTGCTCAACAGGTGGTAAAAGAGGTTTTAGCTACCTTTTCAGGGTTAGATATCGTAGTGAATAATGCGGGTATTACGCGTGATAATTTATTACTCCGAATGACGGAAGAACAATTTGACTTGGTCTTGGAGGTTAATCTGAAAAGTGTTTTTAATTATACTAAGGCGGCGATTGGCCCCATGATGAAACAGCGCAAAGGTTGTTTTATTAATGTTAGTTCTGTAGTTGGGGTAGATGGTAATGCTGGTCAGGCAAATTATGCTGCATCAAAAGCAGGAATTGTAGGATTTACCCAATCGGTAGCCAAAGAATTAGGCTCTCGTAATATCCGGGCGAATGCGATTGCTCCTGGATTTATCATGACCGAAATGACCCAACAAATTCCGGAGGTAGAAATAGAAAACTGGTTGAAGAGTATTCCTTTACAAAGGCCCGGAACTGTTGACGATGTTGCTCAAGTTTGTGTTTTTCTTGCCTCAGATATGGCTTCTTATGTCACAGGACAAGTGATACATATTGATGGAGGGATGAAGATGTAATTTTTACCGCTCATACGACGGAGCCAACTCTTTCGTTACTGGTAAGATCCCCTATGTTTCCTGAATTTACGCTCTCCCCACTCTGGCTTTTTTTGCTTCTACCCCTTAGTGGTATCGTAGCTTGGGCTACTTATCGCTCTGCACAAAACAGAATACCAAAGTTTAGAAGATACTTTTTGATCGGATTAAGAACCCTTACCCTGTGTTTGGTCCTGATACTATTGTTAGAACCTGTTCTACGGGCTTTGGATAAAACGGTAGAACCTCCGCTGGTTGTGTTTCTTCAAGATACTTCTGAAAGCCTAATGGCTTCTCAGGATTCTAGTCAACTCAAAGAAAAATTACCTGAATTGTTCAATCAATTTCAGAATATCCTCACAAACGCTGATGCTTCTTTGGCCTCTTTTAGCTTTGGAGATGGAATAACTGGGAATTTTACAACCGATACTTTACAATTTCAGGAACAATCTACCAATATCGGAAAGGCATTGGAAGATATCAGTAGTCGGTATGCAGGGCAGCATTTGGCAGCAGTGGTAATTTTAAGTGATGGAATTATTACCACTGGGGAACCCCCAGTATATCCTGCTTCTAAGTTGTCGGTTCCTATTTTTACATTGATTGCTGGAGATACGGTTCCCAGAAAAGATATCGCTCTTTCCGATCTACAAATTAATGAAATCGCTTATGTGCAATCCTTAGTTCCTGTTCGCGTATCTGTTAAACGAAAAGGGTTGACTACGGAATCCATAAAAATTGAGCTTGTCCAAGGAAATAAAGTGTTGGATGCACGTGCTGTTGAATTTGGTGCCCAAGAAAATGAAAAAGAATTTACCTTTCAAATTACCCCTATTGCTACAGGCGTTCAGGCGTATCAATTTAGAATTACCCAATTACCCGGGGAAGTAACCTGGATGAACAACCAGTTAAGGTTTTATTTGAATGTGTTAGAAAACAAACAAAGAATTCATTTGTTTGCCGCCGGACCACATCCCGATGTGGCAGCCTTTCAAAGGGCATTGATACCTTATAAGCAATATGAATTGATTACTTACATTCGAAAAGATGCTACACATTTTTATAAAGAACCTGAGTTAAGTGATTTAAAGCAAAGTGATTTGATTGTGTTATCCCAATTTCCCGGTAGTGCACAAGATTTACCTTGGGTTCAAAAGATTGTAGAAGAAGTTACTGCTCGTCAAGTTCCTTTGTTAATTCTTACCGGAGGAGGAAACGGAAAACTAATTCCACCTGATTTGCAAAAATATATGGGTATTGTCCCAAGATCAGTTTCAGGACAGGAGAGTGAAGCTAAAACTTGGGTGGCGCCTACTTATAAGGATCATATAACATTTTCTTTTGATGAGAAATGGAATAAATGGTTAGAATTTGCTCCCCCTTTATCTCGTGAAAGTGGAGATTGGGAAGCTAAAGCAAATACCAAAGTTGCGTTGTTTGCCCAGGTAAAATCTGTTAAACTGGAATGGCCCGTATTAGGATTTCAAGAACAAGCAGGTAGGAAAAATTTGGTTTTTGTGGGAGAAAATCTTTGGAAACTTAGAATGAATGCTTTTCAAGAAAATAATAGCTTCACCTATTTTGATGAATGGATTCACAATTGGATAGAATGGTTAACGGTAAAGTCAGATCGAAGAAGATTCAGGGTAATTCCTTCTCAACGCCTGTTTTCAGGAAATGATAAAGTTCGGTTGAGAGGAGAAGTGTATGATGAGAATTATAAACCTTTATCTGGAGTGGAGATTCAAGTCAAATTGAAAAATCAATCTGGAGAAATCCAAGAATTAATGTTAAATGAAAATGCAGATCATCAATATACTGCGGAATGGATTCATTTACCAGAAGGGGAATATAGCTATACTGCAGAGGGTAAACGACAAGACAAAACGATTGGAACCGATCGGGGCGAATTTACGGTAGGAAGATCTGCCATTGAATATCAAGACTTACAAGCGAATTCAGGGTTGATGCAACAATTGGCGCAGGTCACCGAAGGAAAATATTATTCCTGGCAAAACTTACCTCAGGCAGCAGAAGATATTAAACAATTACCCCAACTAAAACCCTTGGTTTCGTATCGTCAAACCGCAACAGAATTACATCGAATTTTTTGGCCTTTATTGGTAATCATTTCGTTATTAACCCTTGAGTGGGTAATTCGAAAATGGTCGGGATTAACTTAAGAATTTTTAAAAAGCCCGGCCCACGGCAATAAGCCATCTAAATTCAAAGTTGTCTTGTGTATAAGGGGCTCGGGTTAAAAGTAGGGGAAAATCAGCTCTAAGGATTAAAGGCTTAGATTGTTTTCTTTTTGATCGGTACAAGTCCAAAGCAGCACCAGCTCCCCAATCTGATCTAAAAACATCCCAAACCGTTTTATCAAATCCGGTTCTTTGAATACTTTTTCCAATTACTCCTCCATCTCCAAATAAATAGGTATGTAATTGAACATGATCTTTTAAAATATTCAAATGCAACGGAATTAATTTTCCAAACTCCAATTCCAGATTAAACGAAACACCACTATTCCCATACCAGGCAGCACTTCCATCACCAAATTCAGCTTGATATCCGGTGTATCCTCTCAGATTATATCCTCCTCCAAAATGTACATTATTCGGGGAGGTTCCCTGATAATTGTTTAGCCAAGGATCTGCAAAAAATCCTCTGGCTCGATAGAAATCATTCCCATACATTTCTTCCGGATTTCCGCCGGCCAAATAGGTTTGAGATTCTAACGGGGTATTGCCTTCTCCCAATTGAAAATATCCTCGATACCTCAACTTGATTTTTTCTTGAAGTCCATCAATCTCATAAATGGATTCAAATCGAATATTTCGGTAATCGCTATCACTACCCGGAGCAGCGTTTCGAAGTTGTAAATTCCATCGTCCATATCCACCGAATACTCGGTATTGTTTTTTGAGCCCTAATTTTAGGTATGCATTCGGCTGGTTAATTCCCCAAGAATTAGGCGTCAATAAATAGGATTGCCAAGCTGATGGTGGTCTCCATAAATACACCCATCCACAATAGAGGCTGGACTGGTTAAGGTTCTGACTATTCCCCTTGGCCCAGGTTTTACTGATTCCTGCTGCATTCCTCCAAGCCCCATCTCGAAAACCACTTTGAATTGAAATCTCAACTCCTCTTCCCAAAGCTGGAATAGGGGTTTCCCATTCTGTAAAATAGGAGAAACGATGCCAGTCATTTTTATAAATCTGCAAAGCGCTAGTGCGATCAGGAACCGTTGGGGTGCCTTGTGCATACCAGCCAGCAAGGGTTATTCGATGATGATTAAGATAATTACCTTTCACTTGTAGCCCGGTTTGTAAACCTGAATAGGCATTCCACCAAATATTAGGTCGAATGGTCAGAAGATAATTTTCCCAATCCATTCCTTGTTTCAGGGGTTGAATCCAATGACCCTTTGCTTTGATTGGCAGTGCACCACCCCTTCGGTTGTTTAACAAATTAATATCTCCAAATCGTCTGGACGGATCTATTTCAATCTTGATAGGTTTGTTTGGCATTTCCAGCGTTATGGAATGGGTTTTTCCCAAGGCTCCTAATTGATACCAAGGCGACAAGCAGGTGACACCCGTTTCGGTTTTACATGTTTTGGTATCAGGGAGATGGTAATCTTGATACCCTCCTCCCTTTTGGGTAATTCTGAAATCAAATCCTTGAATCTGGGTTCCTTTGCGAATAAATTGTACGGTTAATTTTCCTTTGTGATGTTTTACGGATTGTATTCCATAGTCCAGATATAAATCCTTTTCTAACCATTGATCAAAAAAGACAGTCAAATCTTGATGGGTGTAATCTGTAATGGCCAATCTAAAATCTTCAGGATAGGGATGACAAAACAGCCAACGATTAAAATAAAATTGCAGCGCCTTGGCAAAGGTTTCTTTCCCCAGAATCATTTCAAGATTGTATAACATTACGGCGGTTTTATGGTATGCCATGCTATACATTCCCGGATGTCCGGTTTCAGCATAATAGGCATCTGCCAGCGTGTTTAAACTACCAGCATATCCTTTATTTGCCTCTATCATAAACTTCATATACCCTTGTTGTTTTCGGTCATTGGATATGCCAATGCCTTTCCAATGACGAAGGGTGTCCATTGCCCACATGGTTAGGTATTGGGTAAATCCTTCATCCATCCAGGCTCTGTAGGTTTCGTGGGTGCCGATCATACCAAAAAACCAGTTATGCCCGATTTCATGGGCTAGTAAACCAGTATATCCTGGAGAATGGCCTCCATCTAAAGTCAACATCGGATATTCCATCCCATCTTGCGCATCGGCAACGACCATTTTAGGATATTGATATTGGCCAATATGTTGACTGTACAAATCAATACACTTAGCCGCAATTTTGGAGGCATCTTGCCAGCCCCCGGCATTTTGTTCTTGTGCCAAACTAATACAGCGAATTCCATTCACCACTGTCTCTCCCCGGCGATAGGTGGGGTCCGCGGTAAAGGCAAAGTCGTGTACATTTTCGGCTAAAAATTCCCAGGTCAGAGGTTCAGGATTAGCAGGGGATAGATAGTTGGCAAGTTCACCAATAGGCTTATCCTTAAACTGGGTAATCTCTAATTCAGCTTTTCGGGAATCTGGTAAAACGATGCTTTCATTTAATAGCTTTCCGGTTGCTTCCAGGATATATTCCGAGGGCAAGGTTAAGCTCACCCGATAGGTTCCGAAATCTCCGTAAAATTCTTTGCCAAGATGTTGATAGGTATCCCATCCGTTTCTGCGGTCATATACTGCAATTCTAGGATACCAATGAACGCCATCAAAGTGTTTTAAGGAGATGATTTTTTCTTGATGAATAGCTTCCACGGGAAAAACTTTCATCCTTCTTCTTTCTTTCCCGCCTCCATCAAACCAGGAACTAAATTTTAGGTTTAATTCTATCGTTTGTCCTGGAGCTAATGGTGCATTCAAGGGTACTTCCGCAATTGTATTGTCAATCTTAAAAGATAAGGTTTGATTGCCTGCTTGTATTTCATAAATCAAGGTTCCTTTGCCTTCAGATTCATTTGGACCATAAGCTGTTTTTTCCCGATAGTCTTTTTTTAATTGATCATAATAACTTCCTGGTTGAAATGCATTTTGATAGAGATGAAAATAAACTTTTTTCAAAGTATCGGGTGAATTATTAGCATACTTTAAAATCATATCTCCCTGAATTTCATTGGTGGAGTCGATTAATATCGCTTTAATCGTGTAGTCAACTTCTTGTTGCCAATAACCAGGGTAGGGGAGATGATTTTTCCAATAAGCAGGTTTGTTAGAATTAGGTAATGACTCCGGAAGTAAAGTATAAATCGGTTGGGCACCGAGCATTATTACGTTCAACAGAATCAAAGAATAGGAAATTAGGAATCGCATAGAAAAATTAAAAATTGTCCATCTCTTCAGGAATATGTGTTTCGGGCAGTTCGGTAACCCCTCCGGAAACTACAAACTTCATTACTTCCGCACCAGGTTGTTGAATAGGGAAAATTCTATTGGAGGATACCAAATATAATTCTCCTGCAAATTGATATGAAAATGGAAGATAAACCGCGACTTTATTAGGTATTCCTAGTCCAGCCAAATCTTTTGCAGTAATAAATCCGATTCTTTCAATTTCACCACTTTCGTCCATTTGAACACGCACAGCTTCGGTGAATTTTTTCTTTTCCCCCACAAAAGCTTCCATAAACTCACGAATCGTACTATACAGAAATTTTAGAACCGGTACGTTTGCGATTAACTTTTCCAGCAAATTGATAAAAGGGCGGGTGATTAAAAAAGAACCAATAAACCCTAATAAAGTGGTACCTGCAATTAGGAATAAGAAGCCTGTTCCAATCCCTAAATTAAAGGGTAATAAATTATCTAAATAAATAAAGGCTTGATAGAGAACCCAAATACTTAAGGTAATTGGAACCACCAACAATAGTCCTTGAAAAAAGTAAGAGACTAAAAGATTTACCGTCTTTAAAGAAAACAGACGAAAGCCTTCTTTTTGTTTTTGGAATTGAGAAAAGGGATGATCCAATTTCATGGTTTTGCCGCATCCTTGGTGTCGAGGCGTGCGATGATTTCGGGTAGTTTGCGCATTAAGGCAAATTCTTTTAAGGACTGGCGATGATCACCTGCTACAAATCCGAAATAAGTTTTACCTCCTTCTAGGGAGGACATTACCCCGGATTTACCCAGTAGAATAGCGCCTTTTCCAATGGTTAGGTCTTTATTTACCCCTACTTGTCCCCATAGAATTACATTTTCTTCTATCGTTACCACACCGGCAATTCCCACTTGAGAAGCGAATAAACAATTTTTTCCAATGACAGTATCATGGCCAATTTGAATGAGGTTATCTAAAATACTTCCTTCTCCAATTACCGTGTCTCCTGAAACTCCTCTATCAATGGTGCAGTTTGCACCTATTTCTACCCGGTCTTCAATAACCACTCTGCCTTTGCTGAGGAGTTTGTCTCTCCCTTCCGGGCGACTCTTATAATAAAATGCTTCCCCTCCAATGACAGTTCCGGCTTGAATACAAACCCGTTTTCCAATTTGAGTATAATTGTAAATCGTTACGTTCGGATAAATCAGCGTGTCGTCTCCAATGTGAACATGCGCACCAATCACCACATTGTGGCCGATTTCTACATTTTTTCCAATGGATACTCCTTCTCCAAAAACAACATTTTTACCCACTTTAACCGAAGGGTCTAGTTGGGGTTCCGCCCATTGATTCAAAGGAAGGCGGGGTTGAAAGTGTTCCGTTAAGCGATTATAATCCCGAAAAGGATCGTCGCTAATGAGGATACTTTTTCCTTCCGGGATATCCACCGATTGATTAATCAGGATAATGGTAGCGGGACTATTGAGGGCTTTTTTATAATATTTGGCAACATCCACAAAAGTAAGATCGCCTGGAACTACCATGTGGATTTCATTAAATCCATGAATTAATTGATCTGAGTTGCCTTTCCAGGCGGAGCCTATAAGTTGAGCAGCGGCAGCTACACTAATGGGTGGGGTTATTTTCATGCTTTAAAATGGATAAGTAAATATAGGGATTAGTAAATAATCTCCCCTAAAAAATACGATTAGTTACCAGGAACCAACCAACCTATACAGTATATGATATATTATATTAAAAGATATAATATGATAAGTTAATAAATTTAACCTATTTCGGCTTCGATTTTTAGGGCAATTTCTCTACCCACTGCACTTCCTAAAGCTACGCCCATACCCCCCATTCTTACCGCAATCCAAATTCTTTCAGCGTGTTTTTGTATCAACGGGAATTTGTCTTTTCCGACGCCCATCGTTCCACTCCATTGGTAGGCTGGAGGTGTGGAATACCCAGGTAAAATGGTGTTTTCCAGTAAAGCTTTAATTCCATTCTGAATTATTTCACTACTTCCTTCTTCCCAAGTTTCCTCTCCCGATAAATCTAAATTTCTTCCTCCACCGACTAATATTCGGTTGCCGATATTTCTAAAATAATAATATCCAGATTGATAGTGATAGGTCCCTTGAATTTGTAATTGCGGTATTTCCTCGGTAACCCAAACCTGAGCCCTAGCAGGGTTTACGGGTAATTCAGGAAATAATTGTCGGGCAAATCCATTGGTGCAAACAATGACCGTTTCGGCAATAATTGAATTACTTCCAGATATCCAAATCCGGTGATTTGGGGAATCTTGTTCAATCCGTTCCACAGAAAGTCCATTAAAAAACCGGATATTGTTTTGTAAACAATGATTCCATAATGCCTGAATCATTTTGCCTGTATTTATCTGGCCTTCTCCTTGAATGGATAACATCCCCAGAATACCCTTCATCCCTACAAACTTATCTTTATTAGATACATTGGAGTAGGTTTCTTTTAAACCTGTAATAGGGAGTAACTGTTCGTTCCAGAAGGATAAACGATTTAAAAGATGCTCGTAAACATCCCCTTCAACGGGAGTAAAAATTTCATGCCCCCCCAAGGCTTGGAAGTCAATAACATCTGCGCCTAAACGATTCACCAGAATTTGTAATCCTTGCCAACGCAAAGAAACTAATTCCAGAATTTTTTCAATAGGCATGATTTGAAGATCCTCTTCCAATTCACCCGGGCTACCAAAACAGGCGAAGCCCGCATTACGTGAACTGGCTCCTGAGGGAAGGCTTCCTCTTTCTACAATCGCAATAGAAGCATTGGGGAATCTAGTTCTTAGTTCCAGCGCGGTTGACATTCCAACAATGCCAGCGCCAATCACTACAAATTGCCAAGGTCCGGAAAATGTTTCTTTTTCCCAATATGACCAATGTAAATTCACTTTAGATTTCGATACATGGCTTTGTGGGGGCCAATTCCGGGAATGTCAAATTCCTCCGATAAATAGGTAAAGCCCTCTTTTTCATAAAACGGAAATGCAATCTTACGTGCGTTGCACCATAAGTAATCTATGTTTCGGGTTAAGAGTTCTTGATATCCCAATTGTAAAACAGCACGACCAATTCCAGTACCTTGAAATTCTGGATGAACTGCCATTCCCCTGAGTCTGAATCCAACTCCAGATATGGAGGGATAATCTTCTATCATAAAAGTTGCAATTCCGATTACTCCCTGAGGATGTAAGTATCCGGTATGAAAAGTTTCGGGGTGGTCATCACCTTCGTTATAACATTCTTCAGGTTTCAGTTTGCCATCTCTTAGAACTAATGCCCGTAACGGAAGAACTTCCTCTATGGATAACAGGCGGGTCATGAACGCGAGGCGAGGGTTTGAAATTCTTCAGAATCCCGAATGATTTTTTGAATCATTAAAAGTATATCTCTTCCGGGTTCATTATGTTTTAGTTTATGTAATTGAACTGCTTCGACCATGGTTCGAATGTCCTGATCTAAGGTTAATCTATGTAAGTATTTGCGGTATCTCTCTAATATCCAAAATTCTAATGTTTTTTCGATCCATAATACCCAAGAATCGGGTAACACAGCCGTAACAAAACCGGACAGGTGACCAAAATAATAAAACAGACGTGCGTACCAAGCTGGGGTTTGATCTCGATGTCTGAGTAATTGATGTAGAAAGGCTTGATGATTTGCTTTGCGTTCCCGCAAATGCTGAAGCGTAGCATCGGCAATTCTCCATTGTCGATACCAACCTAAACGCATAGATTCTCGAGCATGTAAATCTCTTAGCATAAAAATCACGTTCCGTTGAATGTCTTTGCTCATGCGTTCAGTTGAAATTAACTTTCGAGAATTTGTAAAATCTTGTCCACCCTACGGATGTTTTTTTCTTTTAAATAAGGCAGCATTCGAGAGGTGAAATCATTAAATAAAAATAAGAAATCTATTAATTGTTTTATGTTTTCCCGAAAAGTCAATTCTTCTTCTGAAAGAACAGTGCCTGGGATTAATTCACTTTCTTCAATTTCTTTTACTATTGTATTTAACGCATTGGTAACTGGAATGAGTTCCCTTTTTTGCCGTTCCACTAAAATTAAGGAGGTTAATAAGCCCACATCTTTTACGGCGGTAAAATATTCTTTTCGGCTCGAAGGCATGGTAACCTTTTTTACCAATCCCCAATCTAATAATGCTCGAAGGTTCATGTTTGCATTACCTCTGCTAATATCCAATGATTCCATGATGGTATCGGTATCTAATGGATTTATGCGGATAAATAATAAGGCATAAATCTGCGACATCGTTCGGGAAATTCCCCACGATGAAGACATTTCTCCCCAGGTTTGAATAAAGTGCTGTAATGCTGGATGAATTTCCATGCGATAATTATTTTAAAAATAAATAAATATTAATTGAGTAATAAATTGAAATGGATATTTAATCATAAATAGCAGGTTTACCTTTTTAAAATAATAAATTCAGTACGTCTATTTAGGGCACGTCCTTCTTCAGTAGTATTATCTGCGATTGGTTTTGTTTCTCCATAACCACGGGCAACAATTCGTTTTTCCGGAATTCCTGCAGATACTAAATATTGTTTTACCGAATTAGAACGATTTTGACTTAAGGTTAGATTATAAGCTTCTCCTCCTTGATTATCGGTATGCCCAGCGATTTCAACTACAAGACTCGTATTTTTTTGAAGTAATAAAATTAATTTATTGAGTTCAGAATGCGACGTAGGTAAAAGGGCAAATTGATTTGTTTCAAAAAAAACATTTCTTAAAACTATTGAGGAACCTTCTTGTATGGGTTGGAGAGATATATTTAATTCGAAGGGTTTTTCTGTAGATGCTCCAATTAAAGAAAAATTACGGCTGGCAAATAAATATCCAGGTTCTTCAATATAAACGGCATATTCTTTTTCGAAAGGAAGAGAAAGTAAGAATTCCCCTTTGATGGGGTCACTATTTACTTGACGTACCGTATCTCCGGAACCTAAGTCTATTAAGGTGATTTTTGCTTTTACGGGGGATTGATTTATTTCTTCCACAATTTTACCAGAAACCCACGTTGCTGCAGGCGGGCGTATGGAGGCTGGAATATCAAATCTAAATAAATCATTTCGGCCCCATCCATTTTCTATTCGATCAGAACTCATATATCCCGTTTTACCATCTGAGGTAATGAATAAAAATCGTTCAATGGAAGGAGTATTCAAGGGGTAACCCAGGTTTGTAATTTTGCCCCAGGAGTTCTCAGTTCTCAGCGTCATAAATAAATCAAAATCTCCAAATCCATCCCACCAATCAGAGGAAAAGTATAAAGCTTGGTCACTGGCATGCAGAAAGGGGTTGTATTCATTTCCGGGAGAGTTTAACCCAGCCCCCAGATTAACCGGCGTTGCCCATTCTCCTTGTTCTTTTTGGCTATACCAAATATCAGTTCCTCCAAATCCTCCGGGGCGGGTAGAAACGAAGTACAAAGTTTTTCCATCTCCAGAAATCCAAGGATGGGTTTCATAACCAGCAGTATTTACGGTATTGCCTAAATTTCGGGGAGCATTCCATCCATTACCATTAAATTCACTTACATAAATATCACATTCTCCAAATCCATCTTTACGGTTACAGCCAATAAAGTAAACTTCTTTACCATCTTGCGTAAAACAAGAAGCGCCTTCATTTCCGGCAGTATTCAAAGGGCTTCCTACATTAACCGGAGCGTCCCAGCTTCCATCAGGTTTACCTTTAGACGCATAAAAGTCTTCATCAAAATCATGTGTTCTGGGATCCATCCCACCGATATTACCTGGACGCCGACTGGTAAAAAATAATGTTTTTCCATCTGCCGTTAAATTGGGCATATATTCATCAGTAGGCCCATTAATTCCGGTTCCTAAATTTTTAGGAATAAAAGAAATCGGTTGTTTAATTGCAACTGCCGCATATTTACATTTTCGTAAATTCACCTCCGCTCTTTTTTTATCTTGACCTTCTTTAGGTTCCGTAGATAAATAAGCTTTAAAATATTTTTCTGCTTCTACATATTTGGTTTCGTTCATTAAAAATAAAGCATAAATCAATTTTGATTTAGCCATTTCAGGATCGGGGAGATTTGCTAAAAATTCTAAACTGTTTTTTACTTCGGAAATTTTATTTCGTGTGTCTGCGGTATGCACCAATAAAAAATGCGCCTGCTTAAAAGTGGGTTCTAATTGAACAGCTTGTTGAAAATATTCCATGGCTTTAACCATATCTCTATATTCGAGTTGCTGTTTGCCTGCTAAGTAATAGGTTAAAGCTTTTTTAGATTTAATTCCAAAGTCTTTTGGCTTTTGTGCACTTAGGGTTGAGGTACTTAAAATCCCTATTATGCAAAAGAATAAAAAGGCAACCTTTCTTAGGGTTAGATTTGAAGTTAAATAATTAGCGATGGGATAAATCATAATAACAAATTCAGGCAATACCAAGAAATTTATGGGTTTGTAAGCTAAGCTTCCAATGCGGATTATTTTGAATAAACGCTATTGTTTCCGGGATATGCCGTTGAGAATCCCATTCCGGTTGAAAAAATAATTGACAATCTTTAGTACAATGAAGCGCATGGGTTTCTCCCCAGGCTAAGTCGGCAAGTTGATACACAATTACCTTTAATTCATTTGCAATTAAATACCAATCCGGTAAAGGGGCTTTAAATTTTTTAGGGGAAAAACAAATCCAATCCCAAACTCCACTCACCGGGGCTGTGCCAGAGGTTTCGCAGTGTAATTGATATCCATTATGTTTCAACACTCGGGTTAATGGGCCAAGGTCTTGTAAAAAGGGTTCTCCTCCAGTGATTACAATGCGTTGGGCTGCGGTATCTTTTACTTTCGCTAAAAGCTCTGATACTATAATTTGGGGATGGTCATTTATATTCCAAGACTCTTTAACATCACACCAATGACATCCAACATTACATCCTGCTAATCGAATAAAATAGGCAGGCGTACCCGACCAATAGCCTTCCCCTTGTAGCGTATAAAATTGCTCCATGATCGCATAAGAACTTGTTAAGTCGGAAGGGGTCATTTATTTTTTGACTGTTGCCAAGTATAGGCTTGAAGGGTGTTTTTTAACAGCATTAATCTGGTCATAGGTCCCACACCACCGGGCACAGGACTAAAGGCATGGCAAACTTCTTCCATTCCTGTAGGGTCAACATCGCCGATCAACCTAAAACCCGAACGGGAATTTGCATCGGGAACTCTATGAATACCGACATCAATTACAGTGGCTCCAGGCTTAATATCCGTTTTGTTAATCATATGCGGTTTTCCCGCCGCAACAATCAGAATATCGGCTTGTTGGGTAAACGTTTGGAGATTTATCGTTTTACTATGGCATAAGGTTGTCGTGCAATTTCCGGGATCTGTATTGCGAGATAATAATATGCTTACCGGAGAACCAACAATTGCACTTCTGCCAATCACAACGGCATGTTTACCGGTGGTTTGGATTTGATAATAGTTTAATAATTCTAAAATTCCGGAAGGCGTTGCAGGCAAATGGGCTTCCAATCCACGCGTGATTGATAGGGTGAAATCCATCTACGTCTTTAATGGGTAAAATGGCTTCAATGATTTTTTCTTCCCGAATATGCGGGGGAAGAGGTAGTTGAACAATTATTCCATCAATTTTTGGATTTTGATTTAATTGATCAACAATTTTTAATAAATCGTTTTCGGTAATGGTAGATTCACAATGAATCACTTCTGAGTAAAATCCAACTTGATGGCAATCCTTTTCCTTATGTTTTACATAAGTTTCACTGGCGGGATTATTTCCCACTAAAACTGCTGCCAGTCCGGGAGGGCGATTTCCTGAAGAAAGGATGGAATCAGTTGTGCTTTTAAGCTGAATTTTGGTTGCCTCTGCTACTTTATTTCCATCTAATACAATCATATACAAAGATACAGAGGATATCAGTAATCCTATAAATTACCCAGCAGTTAAATAGATTAATCTAGTTTCAGTACAGCCATAAAAGCGGATTGAGGCACCTCTACACTTCCCACCTGTCGCATACGCTTCTTCCCTTTTTTCTGTTTCTCTAATAATTTTCTTTTACGGCTAATGTCTCCCCCATAACACTTAGCGGTTACGTCTTTTCTGAGGGCTTTAACCGTTTCTCTGGCTATGATTTTGGCGCCAATGGAAGCTTGGATAGCAATATCAAATTGTTGACGGGGAATAAGTTCTTTGAGTTTAACACAAAGTCTTCTTCCCCATTCTTCTGCTTTATCTCTATGGATGATTGCACTCAAGGCATCAACGGGTTCTCCGTTCAGCAAAATATCCATTTTTACTAAATGCGATTCCCGAAAACCAATTATATCATAATCAAAGGAAGCATATCCTTTAGAGATGGTTTTTAGTTTATCGAAAAAATCAAAAACTACTTCAGCGAGGGGCATTTCAAAAACAAGTTCCACCCGATCTGGGGTTAAATAATGTTGGTTTTTGAAAATGCCTCTTTTATCCATGCAGAGTTTAATGATATTGCCAATAAAATCTGCTTTACTAATGATTTGCGCCCGAATAAAAGGTTCTTCTACGAAGGATGTTTTGGTTGCATCCGGAAGATCTGAGGGATTACTAACTTCTACAATATCCCCATTGGTCATGGTGGCTAAAAACTGAACATTCGGAACCGTTGTAATTACGGTCATGTTAAATTCCCGTTCTAACCTTTCCTGAATAATCTCCATATGAAGCATTCCTAGGAATCCCGTACGGAATCCAAAGCCCAGGGCCAATGAGGTTTCAGGCTCAAAAACGAGGGATGCGTCATTGAGTTTTAATTTTTCTAATGAACTTCTTAAATCTTCAAACTCTTCCGTATCTACGGGATAAATCCCTGCAAATACCATAGGTTTTACTTCTTTAAAGCCTTGTACAGCAGTAGAGGCTGGATGATCAAAAGAGGTGATGGTATCTCCTACTTTTATTTCAGATACATCTTTAATTCCAGAGATAATGTATCCCACATCTCCGGTTTCAATACGTTCACGAGGTTCTTTTTCAAGTCGTAAGATGCCAATTTCATCGGCATAATAATGGGCTTTAGATGCCATGAATCTTACATGCTCTTTGCTACGCAGAGATCCATCAAAAACTCTAAAATAAGCTATCGTTCCCCGAAAAGGATTAAAAACACTATCAAAAATAAGTGCTTTCAAAGGAGCATTCGGGTCGCCCTTAGGGCAGGGGATCGTATCAATAATTCTGTATAGAATCTCTTCAATTCCGATTCCTTCTTTTGCTGAAGCTAAGATTACTTCGTCACGTTCACATCCGGTCAACTGAACTACTTCATCCGTAATTTCCTCGATCATTGCCCCCGGCAAATCAATTTTATTGAGTACTGGGATAATATGGAGGTTATGCTCCATCGCCAGATAAAGGTTAGAAATCGTTTGGGCTTCGATACCCTGTGCGGCATCCACCACTAATAATGCTCCTTCGCAAGAAGCGATGGCACGACTCACTTCATAGGAAAAATCAACGTGTCCGGGAGTATCAATTAAATTAAGGACATATTTTTTTCCATCTTTAATGAAGTCCATTTGAATCGCATGCGATTTAATGGTAATCCCTTTTTCCCTTTCGAGATCCATATCGTCCAACACTTGCGCTTGCATTTCACGGGAAGAAATGGTTTTAGTGAATTCCAATAAACGGTCAGCTAAGGTAGATTTGCCGTGATCAATGTGTGCAATGATGCAGAAATTTCGGATTTGGTCCATGGTAGAAGAGGGTACAAAGGTACGAAGTAAGGAGTAACCCTAGGGGGAAGATTTTTAAAAAGGGGAGGGGTGGTGTGAAAGTGAAAAATGAGTGCAAGTCGGACTTGCACACTTAACCCGTTCAGTACAAATCCCCAAAACTTGCAAGTCGGACTTGCACATTTAACTTGTTCACTTCAAACCCATAAAACTTGCAAGTCGGACTTGCACACATAACCCGCTCATTACAAATCCCCAAAACTTGCAAGTCGGACTTGCACACCTTCCCATCTTTTCCCCACCTCCCTTTTTCCCTCCCCCATAATTGCCATTTAACCGGAATAACTTATCTTCGTACACTTTACTACACACTCCTATGGCACGAATCCTTATCATTGATGACGACAAGTCTATTCGAAATACCCTCAAAGAAATTCTCGATTATGAAGGGTATCAAGTAGAAGAAGCCAGCGACGGAGAAGAAGGCCTCCGGAAAATTAAAGAACTCGAACTCGACGCCGTTTTATGTGATGTCAAAATGGCTAAAATGGACGGACTCGAAGTACTCGAAAAATCATTAGCCCTTAAACCTGAACTTCCCATTCTAATGATTTCAGGACACGGCACCATTGAAACCGCCGTAGAAGCTACCCGAAAAGGTGCCTATGATTTTATCGCTAAACCCCCCGACTTAAATCGCTTACTCGTTTCCATGCGAAATGCATTGGAAAAAAATACCCTCGTTCAAGAAACCAGAGTTCTCAAACGCAGAATTAGCAAAACCCGGGAAATATCCGGAAAATCCAATGCAATCAAACAAATTCTGGATACCATTGATAGGGTAGCACCCACTGATGCAAGAATTTTGGTAACCGGTGAAAATGGTACCGGAAAAGAATTAGTTGCCAGATGGATTCATGAAAAAAGTAGTCGCGAATCGGGACCCTTGGTGGAAGTAAATTGTGCTGCCATCCCGTCCGAATTAATTGAAAGTGAATTGTTCGGTCATGAGAAAGGGTCTTTTACTACTGCTATTCGTCAGCATACTGGAAAATTCGAACAAGCTCAAAGTGGGACGCTCTTTCTGGATGAAATTGGAGATATGAGCTTGTCGGCGCAAGCAAAAGTTTTGCGTGTGTTGCAAGAAAATAAAATTACTCGTGTTGGTGGAGATAAAGAAATTTCTGTAGATGTAAGAATTATCGCGGCGACCAATAAAGATTTATTAGCTGAAATTGAGAATGGGAATTTTAGAGAAGATTTATACCATCGCCTAAGTGTAATTTTAATTCATGTACCTTCTTTAAAAGATCGGAAAGAAGATATACCCCTGTTAGCGGAACAATTCGTAAGAGAGTTATGTGAAGAATATAGTAAGCCTAAAATGGAGATTACTAAAAAGGCAATGGATGAATTAATTCGTCTGGATTGGGATGGTAATATTCGGGAATTACGAAATGTGATGGAAAGGATGATAATTCTTTGTGATCGTCAAATTACCGATCAAGATGTACTCACCTTTGCAGTACCTCGAAAATATAAAAGAGCAGATACCAATATTTACGATATGTTCGAAAAATTTCAGGAGTTTAAGGATTATGCCGAGAAAGAATTTATTGAAAGAAAGCTGCGTAAAAATTCTTGGAATATCACCAAAACCGCAGAAGAAATTGATATTCAAAGAAGTC
Source organism: Sphingobacteriia bacterium (assembly GCA_009924095.1). Taxonomy (GTDB): domain Bacteria; phylum Bacteroidota; class Bacteroidia; order J057; family RFSG01; genus RFSG01. The sequence goes on along the minus strand of RFSG01000009.1, from coordinate 3,362 downwards.
ATTTATATAATAAAATAGAAAAATTCGGACTTAGAAGAGAGGAAAATATTCAGGATTAAATTATAGATCTTGAATAAAACAAAGAATTACCCACCCTCGAAACGATAAAACCCCGGAGGTTTTAGTTTAAATAACTTTGCACCCTTGATGTTTCAGGAAGACGAGTGTGCACTCCAGGAAGATGAGTTTGCACTCCGCGGTATGCCTTTGTAAACTCGCGGTATGCCATTGTAAACTAGCGGTATGCCATTGTAAACTCGCGGTATGCCATTGCAAACTCGCGGTATGCCATTGTAAACCTGCGGTATGACATTGTAAACCTGCAGTATGACATTGTAAACTCGCGGTATGACATTGTAAACCCACGGTATGTCATTGTAAACCCACGGTATGTCATTGTAAACCCACGGTATGACATTGTAAACTCGCGGTATGCCATTGTAAACCCGCGGTGTGCGATTGTAAACTAGCCGCATGTTATTACACCCAAAAAAACAAAATAGGGGCTTTTGCCCCTATTTTAGGGATTATCCAACTTGTAAATTACTAAAAGGAATTACTATCTGGTAAACTCTAAGCGAGCGATAGATAGGTATTCTGTACTATCCTTACCATAAACCGCTTTTACGTAATTTTTTACCTGTTTTGCCAAGGTTACTGCTCCTGTTCTAGGGTCATATAAGGTAGAATCTCTGGAAATTCTAGCTTGGGTAAGGCTGATAAAGGTAGAGGTAACTGTACTATTTAAGGTTCTAAGAGTAGTTACATGCGCCGCTAATCCGGTTGCAGAAAGGTGGGTTTCGTTCGGAGCATAGCCCGTAAGACCAGTAACCATTAACACTAATTGTTCGAAATAGGATACGCGATTATCATAACTTCTTTGGGAAGTAGACCGAGTTCTGGGTGTGGGAGTATCATTATTCTGTTGTATATGAGAAGGTGTACTTCCACTTCCGTTTATTCTTCTTTGGATGTTTTTTGCATCAGCAATGATAGAATCCGGAAAACTGTTAGCAGCCAAAGTTGCTATCACATTACGCGTGAGCTCATCCAAACCTTTATAGGCATCTTCCCTTTCAGAGGTTGCCATGCTATAGGCAGGCTTTGCGGTGTTTAGTGCCGTCATGGCCTGCTGGGCGGTGGTTGAAATAGCTTGTAAGGCTGTTACTGTAATTCCCTGGTTAGAGGGGTTGTAGCGGGTGCCAAAACCTTGGCAAGTTTGGACAAGACGTTCGAACGTAGCCACGTTTTTGGCATGTCCTCTTTCTGAAGTGGATGACATAATAAAAATGGTTAGAATGAAAGAAAATACCCGCTCAACTGCTCAGGAAAAAAGTTTGTTTGTTCTCCGTAACTGTGCGCGGATCAGATTTAAAATAATAAATTGAAATACACAAGTCAACTCAATAATAAAAAAGTACAGGAAATGGAAGATTTCAGGAGGTTGGATATGGGTAAAAAGGGTTAATTGGGGGTGTTTTTTAGGATTCACTTGGTAATCGAAGTCTATTTTTTTATTGACCGCTAACGATAAGTTGTTGATCTCCCCTTCCCAAACAGCCGAAGTTGTCCAACCATTATTTCCTCTTCTATGTTTATTTTGGCCGATATCTACTGTCTATGTTTTCGCTGAATCGTATTCAACTCATTGGCCATTTGGGTAAAGATCCGGAACTCAAAATTTTGAGGGGTGGACATAAGGTTACTACCCTAAAATTGGCTACTTCCGAGGCTTTTAAAGACAAACAAGGGAATTGGCAACAACATACAGATTGGCATACTTTAATTCTTTGGAATAATCAGGCTGAATATGCATCCACCCAATTTCTAAAGGGGGATAAACTCTATGCCGAAGGAAAACTCAACTACCGGGAATATACTACCCCCGAACAGGGACGAAAAAAGGTGGCCGAAATACAAGTGGAAAGAATATTCTCCCTTGAAAAAAAGACTGGGGATCACCCTCCTCTTACCCCAAAATCGGAAGAAATACCCGGCTTACCCTGGTAAATCGTTGCGCATATTTCGAATATCTACAGTTATCACGCAATCTATATGACTATCGCAGTTGAACCCCTGAAAAAAAGAGATACCGATTATATTCGCATTATTCCCCTTCGTTACATCCAAAATCTGAAAGGGATTTTAGAAAGTCTTTCCGGACTTAAATGGGATAAATCTCTTGGCTGGTATATTCCCAAGACTCAGGATAACTGGCAGGCATTGCAAAAATTGTTTGGTACTACCCAGATTGAAATCCGGGAAAAATCTACGCTAAAGGCAACAACATCTTTAATAGACCCAGATCAACTGCCGGAATACCATAAGGATGCTTTACTCCAGACCTTAGAAAAACTTATGCTCAAGCGATATAGTCCCAGTACCATGAAGACCTACCGTCAGGGACTTATTCTGTTTTTCAACGCCCATCGGGAGATATTGCCGCAGGAGATTTCGGAAGAACAGATTCGCAACTATCTGCTCAATGGGGTAAAACATAAGAAATGGAGTGAAGCTACCCAAAATAGTTATGTGAATGCGATTAAGTTTTATTATGAAAAAGTGCTAGGCGGGGAACGACGTGTTTTTGATGTTAGAGCCAAAGCTCCGGAAAAACTACCAGGCGTATTCAGTCAGGAAGAGGTAAAGCGTTTGTTTGAAGGGATAGACAACCCTAAACATAAACTGATTCTCATGCTCGTATATGCCGGGGGATTAAGGGTAAGCGAGTTGGTGAATTTGCGCAAGGATGATATTCTCATTGACCGAATGCAATTATTTATCAAAGGGGGTAAGGGAAAAAAGGATAGATATACGGTATTTTCCAAAAAGCTGCTGACCCAATTAAATGCTTATTTAAAAACTTATAATCCTGCTTATTGGCTATTCGAGGGACAAGATTACGGACAATATTCCGTGCGAAGTGTTCAGGCGATTCTGCGGCAGGCGGTCAATAAATCCGGGGTGAATCCGTATGCGACAGTTCATACGCTGCGCCATTCGTTTGCCACTCACCTGTTGGAAAACGGAACAGATCTGAGATATATACAGCAGTTGTTGGGACATTCCTCGACTAAAACCACAGAGATTTACACCCATATTACCCGGAAAGGGGAAGAAAAGTTAAAGAGCCCTTTGGATGATTTGGATTTGTAACTGCGGGGCTATATTTTTAAGAGATGAAGCTACCCCTACTATTCCTAAATATTGGTTTTGAATCTGTTAAAATGGAATATAGGGGGTTCAGCCATAAGGAAAGTATGCGCAACAGGGGGTGAAAGTTCGCAAAGCGGGATGTTGGCAGTAAGTTTAGAAAGACAACTCCGTAAAAAAACTTGTTTCCTAATAAAGAAACTTTTATC